>JBDSGZ010000121.1:0-4513 GCA_039918735.1 Ginsengibacter sp. | reverse complement strand
AAAGCCAAACAAGGGCAATGCAGGTAATAGCCAGAGAAGATTTAAAATATTATTCATATCCTGGTCTAATCTTTTAGTCCTTCAATAAATTCAATACGTTCGAATCAAGCGTTTTATGTTGACGATGCATTTGCAGGATCAATGCAAGTCCCAGGGCCACTTCTGCAGCAGCCATCGCCACGATGAAAAGAAACATGACCTGTCCGTCAGGCTGTAGCCAATGAGCGCCCGCAACAATAAATGCAAGTCCCGTTGCATTTAGCATAATCTCAATTGACATCAGGATAAAAAGAATATTTCGTCTCGTTAACACACCAATCAATCCGATCAGGAACAGTATTGATGCGAGCAAAAGGCCCATATTCATTGAGACTGTTACCATAATTATTCTTCCTTTATTAAATACCGGTGATATTCATTTTTCTTTTCCCTTGCTATGTGGAAGGCGCCGACTGTTGCAGTCATCAAAAGCATTGCAACCATTTCGACACCTAAAACGTATGGCCCAAAGAGAGAGGCGCTGATTTCATGTGAGTCAACGATGCCGGTCTTCCCTGCGGGTGCATCTAATTTGATAAAAACAAAAACTAACTCTATCAGCAATATCAAACTCAGAATGGAAGGCCCTATCCAGTTTTTAATTTTAAACCATTCTTTCTCCTGCTTCATTGCTTCTTTACTTTGGTTAAGCATCATGACTACGAAAACAAATAAGATCATAATAACTCCTGCATAGATAATTACTTCTAATGCTGCGATAAAAGGTGCGCCCAATATGAAAAAAATAACAGAAATGGAGAGAAGAGAAACAATGAGATACAACAATGCGTGAACAGCATTGGTGCGTGTGACAACCAATAGCGTTGCCACAATTGCGATGACAGATGTGATGTAGAAAATTACATTCATTCTCAATGAATTTTAATATCTCCTTTAAAACTATTTTTTAAGGCAACAGACTTTTTATGTCAACTGGTTCTTGATCCTGTTCACCTTCTCCCTTTCCTTTTCCTCCTATAGAAATTCCTGCTTGCTGGTAATAACTATATCCATGATATTTTCCCTGCCCGGAAATAAGTAGATCTTCTTTATTATACACCAGGTTTTGACGATTGTATTCACTCATTTCATAATCAGGGATAAGCTGTATCGCATAAGTTGGACAAGCGTCTTCACAGTACCCACAAAAAATGCAGCGTGAAAAATTGATCGTAAATATTTCCGGATACCTTCTCCCGTTTTCATCTTCGGTAGCCTGAAGCGCGATACAATCTACCGGGCAGGCTGCGGCACACAGGTAGCATCCCACGCAACGCTCTTCACCTTCAGGATCTCTTGACAGTATAATTCTTCCCCGCCAACGCGGCGCCAGTGGAGCTTTCTTTTCCGGGTATTGAATCGTTACTCTTTTTCTAAAAGCATGTGAGAATACAATTCCTATCGATCTTAATATGCTTAACATGTCGCAATTTTTTTATTTAAAAAATCTTTGTGTCATTGGTTAATTAGTATGATGGCGCCGGTTATTAATATATTCAACAAGGACAAAGGCAAAAGAATTTTCCATCCAAGAGATAAAAGCTGATCATATCTTGGCCTGGGCAAAGACGCTCTTAACAAAATGAAAAACAGGATCAGAGCAAATGTTTTTAAGAAGAACCAAACCACAGGCGGAAGAAATGCAGGCCCCAGCCATCCGCCAAGAAACAAGGTGACTGTAAAAGCAGAGATCAGCGTGATTCCTAAATACTCTCCGACAAAGAACATCCCGAATTTCATACTGGAATATTCTGAGTGATAGCCTGCTACCAATTCACTTTCAGCTTCCGGAAGATCAAATGGAAGACGATGTGTTTCAGCAATTCCTGCCATGAAGAAAATAACAAAGCCTAGTATCTGTGGAACTATAAACCACATTCCTTTTTGAGCATTCACTATATCACTTAAGTTAAATGAACCCGAAAGCATCACGACGCCCATTAGGGATAATCCCATAAAAACTTCATAAGAGATCATTTGAGCTGCACCTCTCATCGCGCCCAACAGAGAATATTTATTATTAGATGCCCAGCCAGCGAGAACTATACTATAAGCTCCGAGGGAAGAACATGCTAAAAAGAAAAGAACTCCAATGTTTAGATCCAACACCATAATTCCAGGTGCAAAAGGAATAATTGCAAAATTCATCAAAACAAAAATCATCACGATGGCAGGTGCAATCACGAATATTTTTTTGTCTGCGAATTTGGGAATCCAGTCTTCCTTGAAAAATATTTTTATCATGTCAGGGAGTACCTGCAAAATGCCGAAAGGTCCAACCCGGTTGGGTCCTATGCGATCCTGCCAAAGGGCGAGCATTCTTCTTTCTACCCAAATCAAATTGGCTGCGACGCCGAGCACGACAAGGAGCACTCCTATAATAATCAATATGTGAACCCACACTTCACTCATCTTTCATCAATTTTTGTTTTGTAAGAAAAGGGAATTGAATTCCCTTAGTTGCATCCAAGCCCTTTGGTAAACCAATCAGACCTTCTGCAATGCCGGATTTTAAGTTTACCGGAAACGGCAATGGATGATCATTAAATTGGATGGTAATTAAATCACCTTCAGCGATACCGGCCCTGGCCGCATCGTTTATATTTAACGCGAAGTAGGGTGAAGGCACCCTGGTTTTCACCGCAGGGCTTTGTGCGCTCAATTCTTCCGATCCGAAAATATGATAGAGAGGAACGACCGTCCATTCTCCATCCTTTGCAGAATACGATTCCGGTATATTATCAAAATAGGATGAATCAGATTGTTCCGAAACTTCAAATAACCTTACGCCGGGATCACCGCCTTTCAGAGGGCCACCCATTTCAACCTGGAATTTATTGATTGCCTGCGCAGAGTTCCATCCCGGGCTCCATATAAATGGAATCACGGTGGGTTGTGGTTTTCCCTCGTACCCTTCCATAGTGAATGAAAGAGGAGTATCAGGATCTTTTGGAGACTCTCCTTCGCTTACATTTTCATTGGCGTGCATGGCAGTTCTACCTGTATAACGATGTGGCTCACGCGGAATCTTTTCAGTTCCCTGTCTGAAATTTGCGGATGGAGCAGCAGATCTCACGGCACTCAATTCCGGAAATTCACTAACCAGCTCGTCAATCACTTCATCAAGATTGATTATATTATTAGTGATTTCACCGATCCATTTCCAACTGCTCATAACTTCATTCCTCGGAGCGTATGAAGCGAAGAAACGTTGTACCCGTCCTTCGTTGCTGACAATTGTGCCATCTGCTTCTGCAAAAGTTCCGGCAGGAATTACATAGTTAGAATTTTTCGTGGTTTCATTTTCGAGGTAGTCAAATGCAATTGTATTCTTACTTTTTTTAAAGAGGTTGTCAACGGCTTTTTTATCCAAACGCTGGTATAAGTCATTCTCAAGAATGATCGTCGTATCGATATCTTCCTGCTCTATTTTGAGCAATGCATTTTCAAGGTGTTGTTCTGTCAACATTTCTAATCCCATTGAATTCGCTTCCGGAACCACAAATACCACACCTACGTCTTTGCCTTTGTCTTTTAAGGCATGAGCAACATTTGCAGCCGCTTCGATAATCGAATCGCTGAAGAGGCCAGTTCCTGCTACTACCAGGGGTTTCGGCGATGCAAGTAAATCGTTCGCAATTGTTTTTGCCAATGATTTTGTATTCTCATCTAAATCAATTTTGGGTAACTCGTCATTGATAATATGTGCTACAGCAAATCCCAACCGTGAAATATTATCAGCATGCGCTCTGTAAGTTTTGGTGGCAATATCATCCAATCTGGTTGTGGCTGGTGAAGCGATGTAAAATGGTCCTTTCTCTTCCTGTGACATCAGCCTAATGGCAGCGTCATTCCAAATAGGAATGGTAGAGGATTGTGTTACTTTATTGATTGCCATTTTTCTTGATGCTTGTCGCAGTGAAAGAGCAAGCATTGGCGCAGTGTTGGTTACATCTTCTCCTAAAATAAATACCGAATCGTATTGCTCTGTTTCTCTCAATGAAGGTGTTCTTACTTTTCCGTTTTTAAGAATTTTAATAATCTTCCGGATTAAATTTCCTTCCAACGTTGAAATACCTGAATAGAAATTGTCTTTACCCACGAGTTTCATTAAGGCATAGTTAGATTCCAGGGAAGCCTTAGGAGAACCAATGCCAATCATCTTTTTGCTGGTTGCGATCTTTTCAGAAACCTGGTGAATCGCTTCAGTTTTGGTTAAGCTAACTGAAGTGCCATCTTGTTTTTTTTGTGGACTTACAATTCTTTTTTCACTGTTGATATATTCATAACCAAACCTTCCCCTGTCACAAATAAAATATCCGTTTACTTCACCGTTATATCTGTTGAGCACTCGCCTGATCGTGCCATATCTTTCCCCGGCGAGAATGTTACAGCCTATACTGCATCCGTGACAAATAGAAGCCGCAGAAGTAAGATCCCATTTCCGGGTATAATGCTTCTTTAATGTTTTATC
>JBDSGZ010000120.1:0-10984 GCA_039918735.1 Ginsengibacter sp. | reverse complement strand
AAAATGGATAGTAGCGGCATCAAAAATAGGAGCCCCTGTTGTCAGAGTTTTCTCTGGTGAAATTCCAAAAGGTTATGAAGATAAATGGAAGGAAGTGGCTGATTGGATGATTGAATGTTATAAAGAATGCGCTGCATTTGGAGAGCAATATGGTGTAAAGGTCGGGATCCAAAATCATGGAGATATGTTACAAACCGCAGAGCAGTGCATGTATGTTATTAAGGGTGTTAATTCAAAATGGGCGGGATTAATTGTAGATACAGGTAATTTCAAAACTGAAGATCCATACAAAGACATTGCAGAAGTAGTGCCTTATGCCATTAACTGGCAAGTGAAAGAAAGTCTGTTAGGTATTGGTGGAAAGGGAAAAACCGACTACGTAAAACTCGTTAAGATAATTAAAGACGGCGGTTACAAAGGTTACTTACCTGTTGAAACATTAATGGTGCGGGGCGTTCCATACGATCCATTCGCACTTGTGCCGCAAATGCTCAGCAAATTGAACGCTGCCATCAGAACGGTATATAAAAATTAATCACGATTCATACATCAAAAAATAGGTCAATGAAAAACCATGTTGTTATATTTTCTGCGCTTGTTACTATACTTCTATTTTCTGCTGATGTTATTTGTGCACAGGGAAAAAATAGTAAGGACTTTGCCTTCGAACAGAACAAACGCCTTGGCCGTGGAGTAAACATTATCGGATATGATCCTTTGTGGAAAGATCCTTCTAAAGCAAGAATGAAGGATAGGCATTTTAAACTCATTAAAGAGGCAGGATTTAGCAATGTGCGCATTGTTATTGCCCCTTTTAAATTTTCGTTAGGTGATTCCGCATACTCTCTCAACCCGCTATTTTTTGAAAGATTAGATTGGGCTATCAACAATGCTTTGAAAAATAAACTGATGGCTATTGTAGATTTTCATGAACATGTTGCAATGGGTAAAGATCCGGTGGGAACAAGGCCGATGTTTTTAGCCATGTGGAAACAGATTGCCGAACATTGTAAAAATTATTCCAACAATGTGTTGTTTGAAATTGCCAATGAGCCCAACATGAAACCCGAAGTATGGAACAATCTTTATGGCGAAGCCTATAAAATTATAAGAGCTTCCAACCCTAAGAGAACCTTGATCATTGGTTCTATTAATGGTAACCAGATAAAGTATCTGCAGGATCTCGTTTTGCCAGAAGATGACCGCAACATTATTGTGGCTATTCATTATTACAGCCCGATGCAGTTCACACACCAGGGTGCTCCATGGTCTGTAAAAAATAAAGATTTAAGTGGCATTGAATGGAAGGAAACCGAAGCAGAAACGCTTGCCATAAAAAAGGATTTCGATATGGCACAGGAGTGGGCCAAACAATACAATCGTCCATTAACATTGGGAGAGTTTGGAGCGTATGAAAAAGGTGATATGGCTTCACGGGTAAGGTGGACCAATTATATTGCACGCCAGGCTGAAAAAAGGAAATGGAGCTGGAGTTACTGGCAGTTCGATTCAGACTTTATTGTATATGATTTGGATAAAGACGAATGGATAAAACCAATTAGAAATGCACTTCTTCCTCTACCGCAGTAGCCATTGATATAGTAAAATAATCACTGTTTATAAAGGTGCGTTTCTAAATTAATTCCTGCAAAATTTTGGGCCGTATTTTAACTCGATCCTTTATTTATAAAAAATGAAATAACTTCATAGAAGTAACTCATTTCCCCGAGAACCAAAGGATGAATTTCTCTGGCAGTTATACTTCCATCAGACAAGTAGAGAGTGGTAATTTCTCGTAATATTATTTTTAAGGTTCACCGCAAGAAGTAATAGTTTTTCCTGTAAATAAGCAGAAAAGCTTTCCTCCTAAAATTCCGACTGTTGAGTGAAATTCTGGAATTCTATATGGATCTCTATTCCAACTTCAGGACCATAGGGATAGAGTATTGCTGATTTTTCTTCACTCGGAGTAAAATCAATCTAAGGTTCTTTGATCCCATCACGCTGGATTAGCAATTCAAAAAGAACAAAGGGGAAATATTACAGCTTTTTAAAGTCTGATTCATTTTACAAAAATCAGGAACTTGAATAAATTACAGCTTCCCATTCTTGCCGATGATTTCTTTTAATAGTTTCTTATAAGATCCAAAGTATGCAAATAGTATGCAAACGAAAAAGGGTCTCAAACTTTAATCGTCTGAAACCCTTTAACAGTGTTGCTCCCCCTATCCGACTTGAACGGATGACCCTCTGATTAACAGTCAGATGCTCTAACCAACTGAGCTAAGGAGGAATTTTCCATCTATAAATCTCTTTAACGAGGACTTAAAAATGGGTGGCAAAAATAAATGTTTTTACTTGGTTATAAAAATTGTTTAAAACTTATTTCAACCAGTCAAAAAAGCTTCCTTCTTCGAATCCTACAAACACACCGTCTTCAGTGATGCGGGTTGGATAAATTTTTAAGAAATATCCTTCTCCATTTACTTCCCTTCCATGTTTCAGGCTGAAGCAATATCCATGTACAGGGCAAACGATATTATGATTTTTATCCAATTTTCCTTCGGACATGTTTCCTCCCGCATGAGGACATTTTGAATTGCATGCAAAGAGAGAATCTCCGATTTTCGCGATGCATATTTTTTTGCCACCTGCTTCTATCTGCACAAGATTATTTCTTTCAAAATCCAACTCTAGAACTGATTCCGCTACTTTATACCACTTATATTTTTTCTCGTCAGTCATTTACCACTTTAATAGAAATACTCCGCCTTGTACGGATACTTAACCTGGTACAATGATCTGACGGTATTCAATAGAAGCTGTCGTAGCTCATTGATATTTGTTTTCTCCAGGGCAGAAATAAAGACGCATTTCCCTTCGGTTTTTTGTTGCCAGTTAGCTTTTAATTCTTCAAGAAGATCCTTCTTCACATGGGGTTCTAGCCATTCATCAAAAGTGGTTTTTTCATAAACATCCATTTTATTAAAAACAGTTATCGTGGGTTTTTCATCGCTCTTCAATTCATGCAACGTACTTTTTACAACTGCTAACTGCTCTTCATACTGTGGATGCGAGATGTCAACAACATGAATCAAGATATCGGCTTCACGTACTTCATCCAATGTACTCTTGAAACTTTCTACCAGGTGATGAGGAAGCTTTCTTATAAATCCGACTGTATCACTTAATAGAAAAGGAGTATACCCCAACACGACTTTCCTTGTAGTGGTATCAAGCGTGGCGAAAAGTTTATTTTCTGCGAATACATCACTTTTACTTATTAGGTTCATGATGGTGGACTTACCGACGTTCGTGTATCCTACCAGCGCTACCCTGATGAATTCGCCTCGTTCTTTTCTTTGAGTAAATGCTTGTTTATCTATCAGGCTAAGACGTTTTCTCAGCAGGCTTATTTTGTCCTTTACTATTCTTCTATCCGTTTCAATTTCAGTTTCTCCCGGCCCACGGGTACCGATACCGCCGCCCTGCCTTTCAAGGTGTTTCCACATCCCCTTTAGCCGCGGTAACAGATATTGATATTGAGCTAACTCCACTTGAACTTTAGCTTGTGCTGTCTTCGCTCGTGAAGCAAATATGTCAAGTATCAGGTCGCTGCGGTCTATGGTCAACACCTGGAGTTCTTTTTCAATATTTTTAATTTGAGAACCAGTCAGTTCATCATCGAATATTGCCAGTTCAATTTCTTTTCTTGAAACGTATTCTTTTATCTCCTCCAGTTTTCCTTTTCCAACAAAGGTTTTACTGTCAGGGCGAGACATTCTTTGTGTAAATGATTTTACAGTTTTTGCTCCGGCTGTTTCAGCCAGGAACTTCAATTCTCCCATATATTCAGCTACAAGTTCTTCTGTTTGATCCTGTCGTATTATACCAACCAGCACCGCCTTAACTTCTTTCTGCTGATCAATTTTTTTATCTAACAATATATTATCCTTTATTGTAAAATTAATAAATCTGGAACCCGGATGAGGGACTTCCGGCTTACAAAACTTTTATTTGGAAGAATTTTTAAGTAGAATAGCGGAATTTTAGAGTCCGCTTAGAGTAAGTCCCACCTGGTACAAATGCATGTCTGCACCAGCGCCATCTTTCAATAATTTGTTGAGTTGATAAGATCCGAAAAAAGAAAATATTCCGTAGCCGAACCTGGCTGTTCCCATGAAGCGAGTGCTGTTCAGCAGCCGCCGATCAATTTCCTTTAAGGCGTAATTATTTGCGGTGTTGTTATTCTTATCCTGGAGTGTTTTACCCTTTGTGTGTGCATTAACCATTGTGCCGAACTTTAAGCCCACGGCTGCCTTGAAACTTTTGTTTGGGGTTAGAGGCTTGGCCATATACCGGAATTCTAAAGGAACTTCCAGGAACCCGGTAGCCATCTTATATTTTTTAAAATGAAAAGTGGAATCGACTGCGGTAAACGGTAAAACTGTTCCACCAGCTTTAAGATTGACATCCATCCTTTTGAAAAAAATGTTACTTGTGCTAATGCCGAGACCAATTCCGAGACTCAATTTTGGAGCTGTTTTAAAGGGCTTATCAAACATTAAATATGCATTAAAACCTCTTGAGAATCCGTTCTGGTGGCTGCTGATGCTGTCAGGAGTTCCAGACCAATGATCTGAAGAAAGCTGAAGCATAAAATGATCTGCAGCACGATTCGGGAGCTTCAGATTTTTTGGAGAACTTACGGTATTTCCGGGTACGTCCTGGCTAAAAGCATAAGAGAGCAAGAAGCAACCGGCTACTGCAAGAACTATTTTCTTCATAAAATCTGGTTAAGGTGGCAAAAGTATTTGTTACATGGTTAAAGAAAGGTTAAACAACAAATGCAATTCCTCATTGTTCTTTAAAAGCTTTGATGATTTCGGCCAACTATTATTACACATTAGAAATTCAACTTGATTTAAAAACAATTCTTATCAATTTACTTTTTCTCTTTGAAATCATTGAAGAAAAAGAAAGTGATTTCCGAGAATATTTGCTCTTAATCAAAGCTGGGAATTTTCAGGCATTCTCCGCCTTTTAGCGCCGATTGATGTGCAACAATCCCTGGCGCTGTGTAAGCGATGGCTTCATAAATGTCTATCGTCGGCTTCCGGTTATTTACAAGAGCGTCTATAAATTCATGAGTCAGGAATGTGTGGGAACCGCCATGACCACTGGAATGTCTCAAAGGTTTAGGTAACATATCTGTTTCCCACCAATTCGGTTGTTTGTAGGTTTCCACCGTATTATCGCCCTGGATAAATCCCGCATCATCATGGCCGGTAGCGTCTGATGTCTTAACAATCGTGGCGTCTCCGCTCTCCCCTTCAGGGGAAAAGAAACTCATCTTTGAGCCCCGCCATTCAGCACGTTCGGCTCCCCGGTATGCCCCCTTCCAATTCACTTCTACTCTAAAAGGCCTTTTCTGATTCGTTTCAAAAAATGCGGTTTCATTCCAGAATGGATTATCGTAAGGATTATTTTTAATCAGGGGGCTGTCATCGCCCCAACCCAGGCAACTTACGCTCGTTAGTCTCTCGCCCGTAACAGAAACCAGGAAAGACGTACAATGAGTTGGATAATTCATCGGTGGAAAACCATGGCGCCAGGTAGCCGCACCATTGAGTTCAAAAAATAGACTTTCAAGGCCGGGATGATTATATTCCGCGGCAGCACTAATGAGATCTCCGAACTTTCCTTCTTTATAAAACTTCCTGACGGAGATTGTATTTTGCCTGTAATAGCTGGTTTCAGCCATCATGTAAGTAAGCCCTGTACTTTTCACTTTATCTCGCAAGGACTCACATTCATCCAGGGTCATAACACAGGGTACCGTGCATAGTACATGTTTGCCTGCGTCGAGCGCAGCCATTATGTGACGATGATGGCTCGGAGCTTCAGTTGCGATAAACACAGCGTCAATTTTCGGATCGAGTATGAGCTTTTCCAGTGATGGATATGTTTTGGAGCACTTATATACTTTCATCAACTTATCACGCCTGTCATCACGAAGATCACTAACCGCTTCTACAATACAGTTGGGTTCTTCATGAAAATAGAAACCTGATCCAAAGCCACCTCCAATAATGCCAATACGGATCTTACGGTCGGCCTCTACTATTTTTGCAAAAGTGGAATTCGGTGTTATAGCCAAAGAGGTCGCAGTTACTCCTGCCATTTTTAGGAATTTACGCCTGCTATTTTCTTTTGGATTTATAGTCATAGTCTCGATGTTAATTTAAAATTTCAAGAAAATTGAATTTAGTTTGTAAGACCTTTCAATTTGCTGGCAACATGATCGTCGCATTAAAAGACTCTACTATACAGTTTAACACTCTTTCTCCCTGCCAACCTGCCTGAAATCTTTAATCTTTACGTGTTCTACTAAACTAATAAGTCTCACAAAATGAAATTTCCGAAACAGTAAAATTCTGACTTCAAAAAAAGGCACCTCAATATTACTTATCAATTCCCTAAAGTTGTTTGTTAAAAAACATGCTTCTCTTGATATGTGTCTCGATCTATGATTATCAGAATATCCGTATCGTGAAATGAAATATCGATTTCATCCAGGGCTAAATCAATTTTTGCAATTCTATTTTGCATGAGGCAACCGGTGCCCTGAAGTTTAGATCGAAATCACTTTGATCAAGGGAAATTAGTCTAACGATTTCTTTTTTGGAAAACTAGCAATTGCATTCAAATCGTAAATAATCCGTCCATCTTTAATTGTTAACTCACATTCCAATTTTTGCGAACCAGCCAGCTTGTTTCCAGCTATATCTCTAAAGCCGAACTTGCCTTGACGTAGGCTAAGCACTGCAATATCAGCAATGCTTCCTACAGATAGATTTCCCAGTTCTTCGTGTTTGATCACCTTTGCCGGTTCCCATGTGCTTCGTGAAATAACCTGCGACATATCGAGCCCCATTGCGAGGAAAACAGATAAAACATTTAACTCATTTTTCATGGCTCCATTCATGCTTCCGGTGTGAAGATCCGTGCCCATGGTATTTGGAAGAAACCCGGCTTTAATAGCAGGTATCGCCTGCCTGAAATCAAAACTCCCAGCGCCAAAGCCGACGTCAAAGATTACGCCTCTCTTTTGTGCCGGAATAACAAAAGGTCTGAGCTGCCTGGTTTGAAGATCTACTATAGGATCTCTTCTTTCCAATTCAGTAAAAACATGAGTATAAATATCGCCGGGACGCAAATATTTAAAGAACAGATCTTCTATGGGTAACTTTCCCTGACCAAAATCTATCATAACTGGCATATCTGCCAGCTTCCCTGCTTCCACTACTAGTTGAACCGGTACCCAGTCTGCCTTTTCATAATGCGCAAGCTTGAAACCAACAATGTATTGCTTATTTTCAAGAGCAGTTTTAGCGGCCATTCTAAAATCCATATCTCCTACATCCTGCTCCCAGACCCCTCCTCTCATACCTTCTCCGACGATATTTAGAAAAGAAAATACTCTCGTTCGGGATTCATCGATAACATTTTTCTTGAACTTATCAAATGATTTCCATCCTGCACCACCTGCATCAACGACGGTAGTAACCCCTGAACGAAACGTAAAGCCATCGGGACTGACAGCCTCATTTCCATTGCTCAGGTAATGTCCCGGTTCTGTACCATAAAAAACATGTGCGTGAAGATCAATCAATCCCGGAGTTACATACATCCCTTTAGCATTCACAACTTGCATAGCAAGAGAGGTGTCAATATTTTTTGCAATTTTTGCAATTTTGCCGTCCCGGATCGCGACATCCATTACATCATCAATATTATTTTTCGGGTCGATCAGGTGTCCTCCCTTAATTACGATCCGATATAGAGAAGCAGATTCCTGCGCAGCTATAAAGCACGAGATAAGGACAAGGAAGAAAAGTATAGGAAGCTTTTTCAATTTGAAAAAAATTTTAATTTGAAAAAATTATAAAATAGTTATCAGAGTGGACTAATTGTCAATCTCATTTTGTTGGGTTACTTGCTATAGCGTTTAAATCGTACACTATTTGCCCTCCTTTGATCGTCATTTCACATTCGAGTCTTTGCTTGCCCTCCATTCGGTTGCCGTCGATGTCCCTAAATCCAAACTTGCCTTCCCGAACAGTTAATATGGCAATATCAGCTATCGCGCCTACAGAAAGATTACCGAGTTCTTCGCGGCTGATAGCCTGGGCTGGAGCCCATGTGCTGCGGGCAATGAGATCCTGTAGATTCATTCCTATCGCAAGGAATGTAGATAATACATTGAGCTCGTCTTTCATTGAGGCATTCATGCTACCAATATGAAGATCCGTCCCCATTGTATTCGGCAGAAATCCGGCTTTAAATGCCGGAACCGCCTGGTTGAAGTTAAAACTGCCAGCTCCAAATCCGACGTCGAAAATGATCCCTCTTTTTTGTGCGGATAATACAAATGGCTTCAGCTTCCTTGTATTAAGATCGACGATAGGATCTCTCCTTTTTAATTCTGTGAAAACATGAGTAAATATGTCGCCCGGTCGAAAATATTTATCAAATAGTATTTCAATCGAAAGTGGAGGATGTGCATCGCTTCCCCCGAAATCAACTATTATGGGCAAATTGGCCAAATTGCCCGCCTCGATAGCTCGTTCTACAGGAATCCAGCTCGTTCCTTCCCAATGCGCAAGTTTGAAACCGACAATATATTCCTTATTGGCCAGGGCCATGTCAGCTGCTCTTTTTGAATCCATGTCATCAAGATTCTGTTCCCATTTAACGCCCTTCATACCTTCGCCATTTATATTCAAAAAAGACAGCACTCGTGTTTTGGACTGATCAATAATATTTCTCTTGAAAGTTGCAAATGATTTCCATCCCGGGCCGCCGCAATCAACGACCGTAGTAACTCCGGCACGAAAAGTAAAACCATCAGCAGCTACGGCATCAAAACCATTATTGTCTTCATGGTCTGGTTCAGTGCCTGCAAATACATGTGCATGCAGATCTATAAGTCCAGGCGTCACATACATTCCAGCAGCATTAATATACTGCGTGGCCATATTAATATCGATATTTTTTGCCAGCGCTGCAATCTTTCCATTTAGAATGGCCACATCAATTACTTCATTGATTCTATTTTTTGCATCAATTACGTGACCTCCTTTAATAACGATACTGTACTTCTGAGCATAGCAAAAAGAAATAGAAAGTAACAGGCTCCAAAATAAAATGCAAGAAATTTTTTTCATGATGATTGTGATTTTTTTAAGGCAAGGGATGACTTCCTGGGATTGAAATCATTTTGAGATTGGAAACTTATTTATATCAGCTATTTAATTAGTCTTTTCTAAGACGAGAATCTAAAATGAAAAAATCTACCTACGTCAATTCGTACTTATTCACCGCTTCTTTATAAACAAGATTCAGGTCAGGTTGTGCATATTTCAACACTTTTAAATACATATTGGTTCTTGTGTAATCAATTCCCTCAATCTTAGCAATTTCTTCATTTAAAACATGCAGGAGATGATCATTATCCCGGCACATCAAATCTACCTCTATGTCGAATTCCCCGGACGTAATAGCTATGAAACTTGCCTCTTTCAATTTTAATAATTGATCGACTACTTGTTGGATAACTTTTGCCGGACGAATACAAATTTTAATTTGAACATAAGAGTGAAAGCCGATTTTTTCGGTATTTACCCTGCCAATGATTTGTATTGTTTTGTCCTCTATAAGTCTTGTAACCCTGGTTCTCACATTGCTGATGGAGACGTTAAGTTTTTTCGCGATCTCTGTAAATGAGATTCTCCCATCCTCCTGTAATAATTTTAGGATGGAAAAATCCAGGTCACTCAAAGAGTTTCCATCAGCATGTAATTGAGAGATAGATTCCATGAACAATTATTTAATGTAATGCTTGTTTGAACGGTGTTCAAAATTGCAGGAAATTAATCACATAATTCGAATAGGTCTAAAAATGTTACGCCTTCTAAGTATTTAGCTGAATTTGCATTAATTTCGTTAAATCTAATAATTATTATTCTAATATGGCAGTTTTTATAAAAATTAGCTTTTTTAAACCTTGATTATAGAAAATATGGGAAAAGAGATAACTAACATTTACGAGGTAAAAAATTTCATAAATGGGAAATTTAAATCTTATGAAACTAAAATGATGAAAGTCATTTCGCCGATAGACGGATCACAAATGGGAACAGTTTCACTGAGTGATGCTTCGGTTTTGGAAGAAGCAGTTTCAGCCGCAAGGATTGCATTCAATTCATGGTCGAAAGTTCCTATCAAAGAGAGGGTTCAAATATTTTATACCTATCGTGAGTTACTATTAAAAAATATTCATGATCTCTCTGAACTCATAACAATAGAAAATGGAAAAACTTATTCTGAGGCAAGGGCTGAAATTGAGAAGGCTGTTGAATTAACGGAGTTCGCCTGTTCATTGCCTCAATTGACTGCCGGTGAAGTACTCGAAGTGAGCAACGGTGTAGAGTGTAAAAGTGTATACTTACCAATAGGCGTAGTAGCTTCCATCGTTCCTTTTAATTTCCCCAGTATGGTCCCTCACTGGACAATACCCAATGCTCTTGTGCTTGGTAATACAATGATAATAAAACCATCAGAACAAGTTCCCTTTAGCCTGGCACGGGTGGCAGAATTATTGAAGGAAGCAGGGCTTCCGGATGGTGTATTTAATGTTGTAAACGGTGACAAAGAAATAGTAGAAGCTATTTGTGATCATCCTGGTATTGAAGCGGTAACCTTTGTGGGTTCCACAAGAGTTGCAAAGCTGGTGTATAAGCGTGCTACTGCCTCCTTGAAAAGATGCCTTGCTTTGGGTGGCGCTAAAAATCATTTGTTCTTATTACCGGATGCGCAACCGGAAATGGCTGCTTCCAACATAGTTGCATCGGCTACCGGGTGTGCAGGCCAGAGATGCATGGCTGCTTCGACATTACTCGCAGTAGGAGATGTAGATGAA
>JBDSGZ010000119.1:0-7229 GCA_039918735.1 Ginsengibacter sp. | reverse complement strand
ACGGGTCCGGTGTCCCGGCGTGGATGTGCAGGACTTGTGAAAATTACCAATGATGTTGTTGAGTTACTGCCACCGCTTGTCTATCCCATGGTTTATGACGATATAGAGTGCCCGTGCGTGTTTGAATTAAATGGCCGGTTTTACCTGCTTGGTTCTATACGGGAAGATATCAAAGTTCGCTATTGGTTTGCACCTGAATTTTTTGGTGAATATCATTCCTTTCATGCTGATGTATTGTTGCCGCAGGGAAATTATGCAGCACGCATCGTAGAGGATGGAGAGCATTTGCTTGTTTATAATTTTTTCTACGCCTATGGAAAGATCGATGCCTTGCGGGTGCTGCCTCCGCCTAAGGAATTGGACTCCGATGAAAAGGGAAGGCTGATTTTAAAAAGCTATTACCGGTGGGATATGCAGGTGATAAGAACGATTCACCAGGAAGAATTTGGAGAAGTGACACATTTACTTTCAAACCCCACCGCATTCTCATCCATCAAGCCTGGTAAATGGACTTGCGGATCAAGAAGCGGTTATGAAATTTTTTATTTAGCGAAACCCTCGCAAAGCTTTTTGTGGGAAGGTTTACTAACCATCGAGGGTATAGGGAAATTAGGATTGGTAAGCGATATCGATTCAGATGGCAATGGATATTTTATTTCTTTTGATGTTTCCCACGGTCTTCTTCAGATTAGAGGATGGGGTTTCAACCCACTCAATATCCGGCACAATTTTATTTTTAATGATATCCAGACAGGTGTCTTTAACACCAACGGTCACGATTCATTCCGGTTTAGGCTGATTCGCTATGGGAATTACATTGAGCTTTCAATTGATGGAGAAGTCAAACTTACACTGATGGATTATACATTTTCAGGCGACGGGATTGGACTGTATTCTTCTTCTTCAATTATTTCTTTGCAACAGTCAAGCATCAAAATTTTGCCTGATCCAAAAGATGAGTACGCGAGCCAGGAGGAGGCCGGAAAATTGCAGGTCTGAGCCGGTGCATCGCAGCATTTACCATGCTTTCCATTGTTATTTGTTATGAGAAAGAGTCATGAAAGGATTTGTTCCTGCGGAAACTTAAACCAGGACGATCATGGATTCTCCGATGATTTATCCGTTGGCGATGTCGTATTTGTAATCTTATCCCCGGTGTCGTCTTTCAGTTTTTTATCGATGAAGAGCATCTTGAAAGCAACAAGTATCATGAGGATGGCGAAAGTTTTTTTAACAGTTTCCTGCGGTAATGCCAACGCAATCTTGCTGCCAAAATAGCTCCCTAAAAGAAATCCACCGGCAACCAGCCACACGATTCGCATGTCAACATAACCTGCCTTGTAGTATTGCCAAACGCCGAGAATGCCAATCGGCAGCAACAGAATTCCGAGAGACGTTCCTTGTGCCGCTTTTTGCGAAAAGGCCAGAAAATAAATAAGAGCGGGAACGATCACGATTCCTCCGCCAACACCTACCAGTCCACCCAATATTCCTGCGGCAAGACCTATCAGTAATAAAACAACAATCACGTGTGTGCTCATAAAATACTAATGAAAATTATTTAGCAAATTTCTCCTTGTAAAACTCGATGGATTCATTTATTATTTCAAATGCTTTTTCTTTTGTTTGAAAATCATTAATCTCAACTTTTTTGTTTTCAAGAACCTTATACTGTTCAAAATAATTTTTCAGCACTCTTATAAAATGCTGCGGCAAATCATCCATACTTTTAATGTAATTCACACCCGGGTCTTGCGCGGCAACAGCAATGATTTTATCGTCTATCAACCCGGTATCAATCATTTGCATGTTGCCTATTACATAAGCTTCCACGAGACAAAGTGGTTGGATCGATTCTGAGCACATCACCAGGATATCCAGTGGGTCGCCATCCTGTCCCAGTGTCTGGGGAATAAGGCCATAATTTACAGGGTAATGAAATGAAGAATAGATAACGCGGTCCAATTTCAGAAGACCGGTTTTTTTATCGATTTCATATTTTGATTTTGATCCTTGTGAAATTTCAATAAGCGCATTTACTACCTGCGGAGCATTTTCGCCGTAATGCGCGCCATGCCATGGGTGTAATACATACATATCGATAAAATTAAATGTTGACTATTTTTTTGCATTTCTGTTACCTGCCTTGTACCTGATCACTTCCGCCTTTTCAATGGTGATGAGTCCTCCGGATTTCGTTTCCTCAAATAATTGTTCCACCCATTCTGTAAAGGCTCTTATCTTTTCTTCCGTGTCAACAATCTCAATCACAAGTGGCAGGTCAGTAGAAATATCAAAAAGCTTTGCCGTGTGAACCTTACTGTTGGCGCCAAAACCCATAATGCCTCTGGTAACTGTTGCGCCTGAAAGCGATTGTTTTTTTGCTTCGAAAACGATCTCTTCATAGAGCGGCCGTTGACCTGCCTTATCAGACTCTCCAATGAAAATCCTCAGCAACTTCGCATTCGGATTATTTTCCATGTTATAAGAATTTGATAATTGAAATACCCGTAAAAGTTGCTAACAGTCCGATGATAACGCTGGCGGAAATGTATGCAAAGGCATACCACAATTGTCCATCGCGCAGCATACCTACAGACTCATTTGAAAAAGAAGAAAATGTGGTAAATCCTCCGAGGATTCCGGTAACTAAAAACATTCTCCATTCCGCGTTGAAGTTGCCTTTTTCACTTAACCCAAAAACAATTCCAATTACAAGGCAACCGATAATATTGACCGCTAACGTTCCAAATGGAAATGTGCTGAGAACTTTATTTTGTATTATTTGTGTAAGAAAATACCGGCATAAGCCACCGATACAACTTCCTATTCCAACAGCTAAAATTATTTTCATTGCAAGTGCTGTTATTTTCAAAGCTTAATAAAAATCATGATTTATTTTTGATTGCTTCATTCACTTTCTCCTAATGGCATGTTCCCGTTAAATGTAAATTTGAAATCCACGAGCCAGTCACCATTAAGCTTCACTAGTTTCAGCTTCGATGGTTTCATCTTGAATGTATTAGAGTAGCTTATAATGGCAACCGAATCAGAAAGCACCTGGGTCGAATCTATTATTATATTCGCATCGCTGTAGCCTTCTCTTTCTTCCTTCGTCCTTTTGTTGATAAACTTCTTATATCCTTCAAAATATTCCAGGTTTGTGCTGTCTTGAAGCAAATATTTTTGCGCCTCTACGTAATCTCCTTTTAAAGACGCTTCAATGAAACCTCTTCCGGATTCAAGAGGATCTGTTCTTCTTATTTCTGCGGAGTTATTGCATGAGACGATTGCAACTATCGCAACAACAAGAAGGCATTTAATTCCATCCATTTCTTCATTTTAAAAAACTAAGGTAAATATCTTTCTGCTCTAAATAAAAAGCATCCCGAAAACAGCCTGTACAATAGGATGTTTCTAAAAAAATAAAGGCAGCTCAGCAGCTGCCTTCAAAATTTTTTAGCTTTCAGGAATTCATTTCATTTCTTCAAGTTCTTTTATTTTTTCTTTTTCGTAAGCTTTGATGATGGACTTTACCAGCTTATGCCTGACGACATCTTCTTCATCAAGTTCTACATGTCCTATTCCGTCTATGTTTTTTAGAATTCTCACGGATTTTTCCAGGCCGCTTTTTATTTTCGGTGGAAGATCAATCTGCGTAACATCTCCCGTGATGATCGCTTTTGCGTTGCCACCTATCCGCGTCAAAAACATTTTTAACTGGAGATCGGTTGAGTTCTGCGCTTCATCCAGGATAATAAAAGCATTATCAAGTGTCCGGCCACGCATGTAGGCCAGGGGAGCAATTTCGATCGTTCTGGTCGTCATATAATATCCCAGCTTATCAGGAGGAATCATATCATCCAATGCATCATAAAGCGGACGCAGATAGGGATCTATTTTTTCTTTCAGGTCTCCTGGCAAAAAACCAAGATTTTCTCCAGCCTCAACAGCAGGGCGGGTAAGAATAATTTTTTTTACCTGTTTATTTTTTAATGCCCGTACCGCAAGAGCTACGGCTGTATATGTTTTTCCGGTACCCGCAGGCCCGATTGCAAATACGATATCATTTTTTTCGATCGATCTCACCATTACCTTCTGATTGGCAGTGCGTGCTCTTACTGTCTTTCCATTGGGCCCAAAGACCAGTACGTCGTTTGGATGTCTTTCAATGAAATTGTCAATTACTTTTTCATCGTCACCGCCGAGAATTTGTTCAAAATAATTCTCGCTCATGTGACCATTGCGTTCGAGATATTGAACTGCAAGATTTATCTTATCTCTTGCATCTTCAATTTGCTCAGGGGCGCCGCTAAGTTTGATTTGCGTACCACGGCTCAGTATTTTAAGACGCGGAAATTTCTTTTTTAAAATGTCGAGCTTGCCGTTGTTTACTCCAAAAAATTCAATCGGGTTAACTGTTTCGAGGTTAATAATTGTGTCTGTCAATCGGGCTATTGTTTAGATGAAAGAATAAAATAAAATTTAAACGGATTGTGTTGCTCGTATTCAAATCTAAAGTAATCAAATTAAAAATGGACGACTGCTTCCAAACTAAATTACTTATACACATGCAGGTGAAAAAGTTAAATGTCATCGCGATAACTGTTTCACTATGAATAATTTTTGTGGCCCTGAATTAATAATTTTTAATAATTTCGATTCTAAATCAGTGCAATGAAAAAAAGTATTCTCATCATTTTCGGTTGTGTAATTTCTGTATTTCTCTTCCAGGCTTTCTCTGTAACTGACAGACCCCAATACAAAAATCTTAAAATTCTCCCCAACGACATTACCGAGAATGATCTTGATAGTATAATGCACCATTTCACCAGGTCCCTGGGGCAGAAATGTAATTTTTGTCATGTAAGAAACCAGGACACGAAAAAGATGGATTTTCCTTCGGATGAAAAACCGGAGAAGAAAATTGCGAGGCAAATGATGCAATTGGCAATCGACATTAACAAGAATTATTTTGCTAAAGTGGAACTGGAGCAAGAATTAAACGAGAGCAAAATGAACAGCGACGTTGTGAAAAAGGTTGGCGCAGAAGAAACGATAACGAAGCCACTAGATTCTAACCCAGACGCTGTAATGTTGCCTGACAGCACCTATTGGCATGACACACGTTATATGCTGATGGAAGTAAATTGTAATACCTGTCACCGGGGAAATGCACATCCTGACTCAAAACTTCCGCCTGCGCCGGAACAATAAGCTTCTATGTCCGACGAATGCCTTGCATGATAGAGCTGAAAATTTTAATCCCGGCTTTTTATTCGATCTCAAATAATAAGAACTGCGTCTTTTGGGTGGGACTGAAATTGTCGTCTGAAACGAACACCAAAGACCGATGCCCATTGGGCAACCTTGGTCCGAAAGAAACTCCCTCAATGTTATCAACGTAGATTCCAAGTTCATCCATATTTAAAATTAGCTTCCTGGAAGCAAGCTGTATAGAATGCATATTTTCTAAGGATGAAACCTCAGCAATGTTTGTCGCCTGCGACAGATCGGCGAGAAAAATCTTAATTGAATTGCCACGTCCGGTTGAGTAGGAACGTTCGACTACGAATAACTGATTTTCTGCCGGAGATAGAATCTCTGACACGCCATTCAATATAAAGCTACCCGGAACTGACGGTGCGTCAGCAACAGGCCCTACCCTGTAACCATATTGTGCTGTTGGTCTTCGCGATGGCACACCAAATTTTATAATCCTCACGATAGCTGAAGAATCATACAATCCGGCACGAGGTCCATCATTGTAAAGTGGTTGTTCTACGCTGGCGTAAAGAGTTTGATAATTATTTGAATAAGCAAGGCCTTCCAGGACTTCATTTTTTCTTGGACCTCCTGTTGTATTCATGTGCAACTGCGCCGGTAGAACAAAAGTGTCGATGTAGACTCCGGATTCGTCGATTTCTGTAATGGCTGGATTTTCCAGTACAATTTTATCTGGCCTGATTATTCTTTCTCCTTCGCTGCTCCATACCAGGGTCCGTGTTGAAGCATTGTAACGTATCGATTCGGGATCTGGCGTATGAAGTGCATCCTCAGTTGATTTCGGATAAAATTCGCCTTTTGCATTTTTTAAAAAAATCGTTTCTACCAGGTAAACGGAATCAATTTTGTAGCCAGAGATGTCAATTTTTATTTTATAAAATCTTGCGGGATTTCGATCAGAGCGGTCATCGGTAATAACGTAGTAAACATTTTTTTTCCGGTCATAGTCAATACCTGAGAATCCTCCGACTTTTGTTTCCTTGAATTGTGTGTTGTATGGAATGACGAATTCACTCAGGAATTTCAGACTGTGAATATTTGTGTCTCTGGCTTTCCTTGTTGCCGTGCAGGAGAAGATTAATATAACTATTGTAAATAGAAAAAGACTTCTTCGCTGGAGCATATCAACTTGTTGTTAGAGACAACAAATTTGAGAAAAGATTTTTGAAAATGTGTAATGCATTCCTTGTGCGGAGTGCTTCCGGATTATTTAGACTTGACCTTGTTCATAACAGCAGTCAACCCTTTTAATGTGCCTTCATAATATTTATCCGCTTGTAGATAAGGCAGAAAACTTGTTTCGATAAGATCCCTGCTTTCGGCGTCGGAAAGGACCTGTTCCACACCGTGCCCGTTCGCTATTTTGAGTTTCTTAAAGGCATTAGAAAGACTGATCAGTATTCCATTAAAATGTCCGTCATCCTGCAATCCCCATGCTTTGAAAGTCTCAGAGGTGAAATCTTCAACTTGGTCAGGTGTAGCCATCGAACTGTCAATAGTGATGATGGCCAGTTGTACAGCGGTTTTGTTATAAAAATCAGCGATCATGGAATCGAGAGTATGGACCTGTGTCGGGCTAAATATATTTTCAAAATCGTTTACGAAGCCTACTGGTTCAGGGATCGTAAATTTTTTGATCGGCGACACTGTTTTTTTTGTGAATGAGCTATTCAGGGCAATTTCTTTTTGATTTTTATCCTGGCCCATAGACACCGGATTATTAAAGAAAATAGTCGTTAAAACGAAGCAAATTGTGACAAGATGTTTTCTCATGGCAGGGTAGTTGTGAATTCATAACGTCTGTAGTCCGGATTTATTTTTCACTAGTCGTTGCTGAATTAAACCATTTTTCAACGTGCCTTTCCGCTCATCAAGCTATGTGCCCTTTGCATAACGGTAACATTATTAAAATTGAAAAAAAGATACCTTCGCGGCAGTTGACT
>JBDSGZ010000118.1:0-6600 GCA_039918735.1 Ginsengibacter sp. | reverse complement strand
ATAGCCATCAGTAGTGTCCAGATCCCGGATATTTCAGTTTATCTCCCAACCAGGAGGACTGCGACCGGACAGGCAGTTATAATTTGTCCGGGGGGAGGCTATTGGGTACTCGCATACGATCTTGAAGGGACTGATGTAGCAAAATATTTAAATTCGATTGGTGTGGCAGCCATCGTGCTGAAATACAGGCTGCCTACCTATGGGAATGTCATCGAACCTCATAAAGTGCCATTGATGGATGCACAACGTGCTATGCGTCTCGTTAGGTTTAATGCAAATAAATGGAACATCGATACTGCTAAAATCGGTATAATGGGATTCTCGGCAGGCGGGCATCTTGCATCTACCCTGGGAACACATTTTGACTACGGTAATAAAACCTCTTCTGATTCAATTGAAAAGATAAGTTGTCGTCCTGACTTTATGATACTGATGTACCCTGTAATTACATTCACCGCACCGTCGATGCACAAGGGTTCAAGGGATGCCTTACTCGGAAAAGACCCTGATGCGGATCTTGTAGAATATTACTCAAATGAATTGCAGGTAAGAGACGATACCCCACCCGCATTTTTTGTGCATGCTGACAACGATAATGGAGTTCCGGTGGAGAATACTCTGTTGATGTATGAAGCACTCCGGAAGAAAAAAATTTCTGCTGAATTACACATTTTGTCTGAAGGGAATCATGGATTTGGCCTGGGTTTGATGAATAGCCATGTTGCATCATGGACAGAAAGTTTAAAACTTTGGCTTAACTGGTTAAATAAGAAAATCTCTAAATCTAAATAATATCGAAATGGTTACAAGAAGAAATTTTGTTCAGACATTGACTGTTGGCGCAGCAGCATCTGTAATGGCCAACCCTTTGCTTGCCCTTGGAAACCAAGGAAATAAAAAGCTGAAGAACATCGGATATATTTCCGGTATAATTAGAAAAGAGCTGAGAGGTGACTGGAAAGCCGTACTCAGGGAAACAGTTAAATATGGTTATACCGAAATTGAAATCGGAAGATTCCTCGGAGAATCTGAGAAAACGTTTCTTAAAGATTGCGCACAGATAGGAATAAAGCCTGTTGCCGGTCCGGTAAAACTTTCTAAAAATATGGATGAGGTAAATAAATCTCTCGATACGCTGAGTGCAATGGAGCTTAAGTATGCTGTTCTCTACTGGCCATGGTTTGTTAGTGGTCCTTTCAACTTGGAAGATTGCAAATTAACCGCAGAAATACTCAACCAGATGGGTGAAGTATGTAAGAAACGCGGCCTTACTTTATGCTGGCATAACCACTATAAGGAGTTTATTCCTATGGAAGAAGGATTGCCTTACGATTATATGATGACACATACAGATACAGATCTGGTTAAGTGCGAAATGGATCTTTATTGGGTACATAAAGGAGGAGGTGATGCACTTCAGATACTTAAAAAATATAAAAACCGTATTAAAATTTTTCATGTTAAAGATATGGCCAATGATGAGCAAAAATCATTTACCGATGTTGGAAAAGGCATAATTGACTTCCCTTCAATCTTTTCTGAAGCTGCTTCACAGGGAATTGAACACTACTTTGTTGAAAGAGACGATGCTGTTAACGGCCTCGAGAGTCTAAGGATCAGCGCAGAGTATTTGAAAAACATCCGTTTTAAATAGAAGATTTTAATTATATGTTTAAAATGAAAAGCAAAAAATTAGTATCGTTATTGGCAGCTGTTGCAATGTCTCATGCAAACACCTTTCTTCATTAATAACCTAACTAAAAAATAAATAAAAATGAAAAAATCAGGAATTTTCATCTTTGTGCTGTTCGCAATAATTACAGAATGTCCCAATAGATCTAAAACTCCCTATCAGGGTTTGCCTGATGACTTCATTCATGCAAAAGCAGATGTAGTGTTAGCAGATACGATCAGTTATCATCCGGTTCACACCGATCAAAATGGAAATATTCTACCTTGGTTCTCATCTAATCCGGGGGAATCTTACGACCATGTTATAAAATTGGTTTGGCAATTTTGGAATAATATGGAGACTTGTCCTAATGGGCTTAAATATTACATTAACCACATGATCTGGCGGTCCGGCCATGACCATACAACCGGCATCGGGGGAGACCAGTTTATGATGGCGCTTTCTTCGTGGGATTTGTTCTACAATTATACAGGCGATGAGGCGGTTCTAAAAGATATAAAGTACATCGCAGACTATTACCTTGAACATTCATTATCCTCGGCTGATTGCGAGTGGCCCTTTTTGCCTTATCCTAATAACCTGAATCCTCACTCGGGTGAGTACAATGGTGATATGATGCTTGGCGAAGGATTCTTGCAGCTTGATAAAGCAGGTTCATTCGGGTTTGAATTGGTTAAACTTTATAAAAAAACCGGCGATAAAAAATACCTCACTGCTGCTATAAATATAGCAAACACCCTGGCTACTTAAAGTGCAGCCTGGTGATGATAACAACTCGCCATGGCCATTCAAAGTAAATGCAAAAACCGGTGAGATTGGCGGCAATACCAAACCTAAAATTCATAAATCCACGTACACGACTTTTTGGACCAGTACTTTGGGATTATTTACAGGGCTGATAGAATTGAAGGAGGCAAATACATCTGCATATAAAAAGGCTCTTGATATAACAGTCGGTTGGCTAAGAAATTATCCTTCCAAGACCAATAAGTGGGGGCCGTTTTTTGAAGATATAAGTGGATGGTCCGACACTCAGATAAATGCAATTACTTATGCAATGTTTATCATTGAACATCCAGAATTAGACCCAAATTGGAAAGAAACAGTAACTAATATTTTTAAATGGGTCCATAAAGAACTTGGCAATAAGGAAAATATAAAATATGGAGTTATCTGCACCAATGAGCAGACTGTTTACCGTGTTCCTGGAAACAGCCATTCATCGAGGCAGTCCTCTGTGGAATTAATGTATTGGGAGAAAACAGGTGATACAACTTATGCACGGAATTCTATTCGTCAGTTGAACTGGGCTACTTACATGGTTGATGTTGATGGCAACAATCGTTACCCGTTTCCGGATGCAAGGATATGGTTGACTGATGGATATGGTGATTACGTTCGACATTACCTTCGTGCAATGGCCGCTGCTCCGCAGTTAGCCCCGGATAATTCTGATCATTTGTTGCGATCTTCTTCAATCGTTAAACAAATTACATATCAGCCAAAACAAATTAATTATTCTGTTTTTGATAATGGCTCGTTAGAGAAGTTCAGATTGACTGCAAAACCCAAAACAATCAAAGTAGACGGAAAAACGCTGAAAGAAACTGGCGATATTAATTCAAATGGCTGGATTTGGCAATCACTTAAAAAGGGAGGAGTTCTTACTATTAAGCATACTGTCGGGAATAATATCGTTGTGTTGGGGAATTGATTTTCAAATTCATTAAAAGAAAATATCGCCAATTATCAGTTCAATCAATATGCATATCGGCGAACTTGTGATAATTTAATTTTCAGAAGTGCGCACCTAATTACTCCAAATGAATGACCCCGGAGCAAGCTGCCGAGGTATCGAATACAAAATACAACCAATGCACAAAGATACAAACAGCCACCCCACAGCAAGCTGCGAGGAATTCTTTCGATTAAAAAGTTGATTAAATTAGCAATATTAGTAACTCAACTAAAATAAATAACTAAGTAATGTCTAAGGGAACTAACAGTTTAGAATGCGTCAAATATTTTAATATAAATTGAAAGTGTTTGGATTATTTGAGTTCTTACAAATGGAGGAAGCGTTTTGTCTTTTCTGAGTGTTTGAATTGGTTATTCATACGTGGATTTTTTTTGTTTCGTGAATCCATTTTTGATTCGATTGGTCAATTCCGTTTTTAGATCTGTAGATCTTTCATTATTAAAAGCTTTATTTGACTTCAAGGTGTACAGTACAATTATTTATTCTAAAATTCTATTGCAACACTTCTATAAAAATAAAGTTTTTAGTTTTTGGGGTCGCCACGGCATTTTTTTCATAATGTCTTTTGCCAAATAATACACCGTTTCCAAATATTTTTACTATTCATTTTCCTGTCGAAAAAAAGTTTTTACTAATGAAAGTGTGTTGTTCATAAAATTAATTTTCAGCATAGAGCAGTACAGAGTGAGAAATAATTACTTTTAATTTAGATTTCGAGATTTCTTAGAGGTGTAAAAGCTTAAAGGAATTTTTGTATTTCCTCGACGACTTAAATGAAACGACTGCTTTTCTCCAAAAGAAATACCGATCGAAACGGACTTAATTAATTTATTAATTATTTTAGCCAACATTAAATTTTTGAATGGTTCAAGACGTAATATATAATGAAAGTGAACTATTAATAAAAGTGGCGTCTGGTGAGCAGAAGGCCTTTACCCTTTTGGTAGATTATTATTGGAATAGCGTTTACAGCCATGCGCTGGCATATTCTAAATCTGTTACCCGTGCCCAGGAAATCACACAGGATGTATTTTTAAAAGTTTGGCATAAAAGAGAAGCGTTAAGGGATGTTCGGGATTTTAAAAGCTTTCTTTTTATCCTCGGAAAGCACCACATTATTTCTTCAATGCGTAAAAAGCTGGAGAGCCTGACCGACGAAGACCTTTTGGAAACGCGTGAAGATATACACATTCCAGACAAGCAGCTTGAGTACAAAGAAACCTGGAACCGTGTACTGGAAGGTATTGAAAAGCTGCCTGCCGCGAGAAAAGTTATTTTCAAAAAGAGCCGGTTAGAAGGCCTCAGCTATGAGGAAATTGCCGAGAGCAGTCATATTTCCAAGAATACTGTGAAAGAACATATAGTACTTTCCTTAAATTTTCTGAGAACTTACATTTACTTTAATAAAGATTATCCAATTATTTTGATTGCTTGCTTCCTGCTTGTTTAGTTTTGGATAAATAACTGAAAATAAAATCCTGTCGCACCCACCCGCACTTAATTTCTACAGCGTCTTTATAGTAACGCTTGTAATATGACTCAGGAATCATTCAAAGAACTATTGTCGAAATATCTTTCAGGCAAACTTTCACATGCACAAAGGCGCAGGCTCACAGATTTACTAAAACGTCAAGAATACCAGGAGCAGCTTGAATTGGTAGTGAAGGAAGATTTTATGGAAGATAAATATTTGGGTGAAGAGAATATTGAATTAAGATCTGCAATACAAAGTTTTCTAACCAACGAAATTTCCCGCGGAACAAGGACACAGGCTAAACTATCGCAGTTGAGAAGAATAGTTGCGGCCGCTTCTGTTATCTTGTTTTTAACCGCTGCTTCACTTTTTATTTTAAAAAGATCAAATGAAAATAATCTTGCCGCAACTAAAACTGTGCAGCCCGTTTCACAAGATATTGCTCCAGGTAAAACAGGCGCTGTGCTTACACTTTCCAACGGAAGTAAGATAGTACTTGACAGCTTACAGGGTTCAGTTGCATTGCAGGGAAATTCACAAGTCACCAATAAAAATGGGCTTCTATCTTATTCTATAAAAAATAATTCTACTGAAATAGAGTACAACACCATGTCAACTCCTGTCGGGAGGCAATACCACTTAAAACTTGCAGATGGCTCTGAAATATGGCTCAATGCTGCAAGTTCAATTACCTACCCTACTTCTTTTCCAGGCAATGACCGAAAAGTAAGCATAACGGGTGAAGCATACTTTGAAGTGGCGCACGATGCCCGAAAGCCATTTCATGTTATGGTAAATAATATGGAAGTGAAAGTTTTAGGCACTCATTTTAATATTAGCGCTTACGAGAATGAAGATGCAGCAAAAACCACGCTACTTGAGGGTTCAGTGAAGGTTACAAAAAATAATTCGAATATTTTAATCGAGCCGGGCCAGCAGGCAATAGCAATCAATGGGAATAATGATATGCCTGTTAAGAAAAGGGAAGTTGACCTGGATGAAGTTATGGCCTGGAAGAATTCAAAATTTATTTTTCAGGATGCCGATATAAAGAGTATAATGAGGCAACTTGAAAGATGGTATGGAATAACAGCGAGCTATGACGGGAATGTTACCAATGAAGAATTTGTTGGTGTCATTTCAAGAAACGTGAACATATCGCAGATTCTGGCTATGCTTGAAACAACCGGAAGGGTGGGATTTAGAATCCAGGGGAAAAATATTATTGTAAAATAATGAAAAGCCGTAAAAATAAATGCCGGAAATGCGCGAACATTCCCGGCTGTTAAGGTCGGTGTAGAAATAAAATAAAACTTAGAAGAATCATTTATTCATTAACCTAAACAATGTAAATGTATGAATTTAAAAACATGCAGTAACCAAAGCTGTGCTGCTGAAAGCCGAAACAAAGAAGCCAGGGCGCTGACACCGCAAATCTTGAAAGCAATGAAATTGACTTTCGTTTTACTGACCGCTGCATTTTTACAGATTTCTGCAAAAGGAGTTACCCAGACCGTTACGCTGTCTTTAAAAGATGCACCTCTTTTTAAAGTGTTTAAAGAGATTGAAAAGCAAACTGGATTTGGCTTTCTTTTTTCTAAAAATACTATAAAAGATGTGCCACCGGTGAGCATCAATGTAAAAGATGTTTCTGTGCTTGATGCACTGCAATAT
>JBDSGZ010000117.1:0-4410 GCA_039918735.1 Ginsengibacter sp. | reverse complement strand
GTCCCTCCCAAAATATCCAGACATAAACAACTGCAGTAAAAATGATGAGATTTCCTTCAGATAAATTTACGACAATTAGCTGCTTATTAAACGGCTTTCAATGTTTAAAAACTGTGTTCTTTTGCACAATTGGAATGAAAATCTTAGGTCTTAAAGACATTGATCCAAAAGGTGGAGAAAAAAGCAGCGATTCTTAGCAGCGAGTGTTCTAATCGCGGGATGCTTTGCTTTTAGAAAACAATCGAACAGTTTGAAATATATTTAAACGTAATTTTGACACTTATCGGGTTTTGCTTTAACTTGTTTCCTCTTCTAAAACGCTGTCAAACATGCCGGAAAAGTCTTTTGTTATTGGTGTGGATTATGGCACTGATTCGGTGAGAGCGATCATCGTTGACGCTGATGATGGCAAAGAAATCAGCACTTCTGTTTTTTATTATCCGCGATGGAAGCAACAAATGTTTTGTGATGCGGGTAAAAATCAATTCAGGCAACATCCTTTGGATTATATCGAAGGCCTGGAGCACTCTATAAAAATGGCTCTTGAGGCTACAGGTGAAGAGGTCGCGTCAAAGGTCAAAGCCATTTCAATTGACACAACCGGTTCTACACCCGTAGCGGTTGATGCGGATGGCACACCCTTGTCGCTGCTGCCCGGGTTTGAAAATAATCCCAATGCCATGTTTGTGTTGTGGAAAGATCACACAGCAGTGGATGAGGCGGCAGAAATAAATTCGCATGCCAAGAAATTTGAAACAAATTATTTGCAATACGTCGGCGGTGTCTATTCTTCCGAATGGTTCTGGGCAAAGTTGCTTCACCTGCTTCGCGAAGACAAACAAGTTCGCGATACGATTTCATCATTTGTGGAACACTGCGATTGGATTCCGTTCTTGCTAACCGGCCAAACAGATGTGCAGAAAATGAAGAGAGGAGTCTGTGCTGCCGGCCATAAAATCTTATGGGCAAAAGAATGGGGAGGATTACCTCCTAATGAATTCTTTGCCACTCTCGATCCGCTGCTCGATAGCTTCACTTCGAAACTTTTTAAAGAGACCTATACTGCAGATAAGCCTGCCGGAAACATCAGTAACGAATGGGCTATTCGACTTGGATTGCCTGCTGATGTCGTGATTGGAATTGGGGCGATGGATGCGCATATGGGAGCAGTCGGCGGACAGATAGAACCCTACCACCTAAGCAAGGTAATGGGCACTTCCACCTGTGATATACTGATAGCTCCTGATGCTGAAGTCGGGGATAAATTGATTAAAGGAATCTGCGGACAAGTATCCGGCTCCGTTATTCCTGGCATGACGGGAATGGAAGCAGGGCAATCGGCTTTCGGCGATGCTTACGCGTGGTTTAAAAATCTTCTCTCCTGGCCACTGAAAAATATTTTGTCAAACTCCTCTGTTGTGGACCTGCAATTAATTAATCGACTTTTGGAAGAAACGGAAGATGCAATCATTCCTGAACTCAACAGGCTCGCAGCAAAGCTTCCTGTTACAGAAGAAAGTGAATATGCTGTAGATTGGTTCAATGGAAGAAGAACTCCTGATGCAGATCAAACACTGACCGCAGCAATCACTGGCCTGGATCTTGGAAGCGACGCGGTTTCAATATTCAGAGCAATCGCTGAAGGCACCTGCTTCGGAGCAAAAGCAATTGTCGAAAGATTTATTGAACAAGGCATTCCGGTAAAAGGCTTAATCGGCCTTGGGGGCGTGGCAAAAAAATCTCCTTACATTATGCAAATGATGGCAGACATAACTAACATGCCGATTCGCATCCATCGATCAGAACAAACTTGCGCATTGGGGGCTGCGATGTTTGCCGCAACCGCTGCAGGTATTTATAATAGAGTAGAGGATGCAATGGAGGCGATGGGTCAGGGGTTCGGAGAGACATACGTCCCCAACCAGGATCTTGTAACGGTGTACGCAAAACGATATGAAAAATACAAAGAGATTGGCCGTTTTATTGAAACGTCGCCTAATAAAATAGCAGGCAATATTTAACAACAGAGTAAACTCATGAGCAAGTATTCTACGATCAGGGAGGAAGCATATGAAGCCAATATGCAGTTGCCAAAATCAGGCCTCGTGCTTTTTACTTTTGGCAATGTGAGTGCTGCTGATAGAAACCAGGGAGTGTTTGCAATTAAGCCAAGTGGTATTCCTTACGAAGAATTGACTCCTGCAAAAATGGTGATCGTTGATTTTGATGCGAAGACAGTTGAAGGAAATTTAAGGCCATCCTCTGATACGAAGACACATGCAGTTCTCTACAGTCATTGGGGAAAAATAAGTGGAATTGCTCACACACACTCAACCTATGCGACGGCCTGGGCGCAGGCTCAGTTCAATATTCCCATTTTTGGAACGACTCACGCCGATCATAGCACAAGCGATATTCCCTGCGCTCCACCAATGGAAGACGACGCGATAGAGGGAGATTACGAGTACGAAACCGGTTTGCAGATTATAAATTGTTTCAAAGAAAAACGATTAAGTTATGAAGAAGTGGAGATGGTGCTCGTAGCGAATCATGCGCCGTTTTCATGGGGGGAGTCTGCGACAAAAGCCGTCTATAACAGCGCTGTCCTGGAGAACATTGCACAGATGGCTTTCCTAACGCAGTCTATAAACGCTGATGCCCACCGGCTAAAAGATGCATTGATTAAGAAGCATTACGAACGCAAGCATGGCACGGGCAGTTACTACGGACAAGACTAAACAACATTTCATTAAAAAATTAAATCGTCAGGATGATCGATCTTAAAAATCTTGAAATATGGTTTGTTACAGGAAGCCAGCATTTGTATGGTGAAGAGACGCTGAGAAAAGTAGAAGAACATTCCCGCGTAATTACTGAGTATTTTGATAAGGATGCTGAGATTCCCGTTACTGTGGTGTATAAGCCTACCGTCAAATCGGGCGATGAGATTTATAACATTTGCATGGATGCAAACTCGGCAACAAATTGCATAGGTATCGTTGCGTGGATGCACACATTTTCGCCTGCAAAAATGTGGATCAGGGGATTGAAGAATTTACAAAAACCGATCTGTCATTTGCATACACAGTTCAACAGTGATATTCCCTGGAATGATATTGACATGGACTTCATGAATCTCAATCAAAGTGCGCATGGCGATAGAGAATTTGGTTTTTTGATGACGCGAATGCGCTTAAGAAGAAAAGTAGTGGTGGGTCATTGGAAGGATGCGAAAGTCTCGCGAAAAATAGCAACTTGGTCCCGGGCCGCTGCAGGATGGCACGATTGGCAGGGTGCGAAGTTTGTGCGGTTTGGAGATAATATGAGGTTCGTTGCGGTTACAGAAGGAGATAAAGTGGAGGCAGAAATGAAATTCGGATATTCAGTAAACACTCATGGAATCGGAGATTTAACCCGCGTGATAGAAGAGGTGACGGATGCCTCTGCTGAGAGACTTATACAAGAGTATCAAGATTTTTATGATGTCGTTGCAAGTTTGAAAAAGGGAAATGAAAAATATCGATCATTGGTGGATGCGGCAAAAATTGAATTGGGATTACAGTATTTTTTAGAACAGGGAAATTTCAAAGGATTCACGGACACATTTGAAGATTTGCATGGGATGAATCAGCTTCCCGGAATTGGTGCACAACGGATGATGACCGCCGGATACGGTTTCGCAGCAGAGGGCGATTGGAAAACTGCTGCACTTGTAAGAGCCATGAAAGTAATGGGAGCTGGTTTGAAAGGTGGAAATTCTTTTATGGAAGATTACACTTATCATTTTAACCCGGAAAATGAAATGGTACTGGGCTCGCATATGCTGGAGATTTGCCCGTCAATTGCAGAGGGAAAACCGTCATGTGAAATTCATCCGCTCGGCATAGGAGGGAAGGCAGATCCTGTTCGCCTGGTTTTTAATGTTGGTGGAGGCGAAGCGCTCAATGCTTCTATGATCGATATGGGGAATCGTTTCAGGATGCTTGTGAATGAAGTAGAAGCCGTACATCCGGTTCACGACTTGCCGAAACTTCCCGTGGCCCGCGCCCTATGGAAACCATATCCTAATATGGCCACCGGCTGTGAAGCCTGGATACTGGCTGGTGGCGCACATCATACATGTTTCAGCCAGAACTTAACTTCAGAGCACCTGGAAGATTTTGCAGAGATAGCAGGAATCGAAACTGTCTTTATCAACAAGGAAACAAATATCAGGCAACTAAAAAATGAACTCAGATGGAGTGAAAGCTCTTACCAGTTGAACAACCGGTGATGGATTGAAGTTGATTCTACGTTTGCGATTGTGTTTTACAAAAATCAAATGAATTTTTCTCAGGAATAATTTTAATAAGTTTGCAGAGTCAGAAGTTCGGGATGTAGCGCAGCCCGGTAGCGCACACGTCTGGGGGG
>JBDSGZ010000116.1:0-6325 GCA_039918735.1 Ginsengibacter sp. | reverse complement strand
TAATACATACCTGAAAACAATAATTATTACAACGATCGTAATGATATTGGGAACGAAGTTCCATAGATTCACCAGGATGTGTTTCACCGGATCCAATATGTATCCAATCAATACTTGCGCAAAGTTTTTTGTCCAGGGAAAGATGCCGAACAAGATTGGCAGTGCAAGATAAATCGCCAGCAAAATCACAAACCATTTCAGTACGGTGTTCACTTTCAAAAGAAAATTCACCTGGCGTTTTGCATCAAACAGCGTGTAATTTTTTATGGCTATACCGCGTATTCTTTTGTTTTCCTCAGCGTGAATCTTTGATGCTGTCCATCTGAACAAGCGTCCGAAATAAAAGATCAGGAGTGAGATAACCCCAATGACCAGTAGGGCCAGGCCAATATCCTTTATCACCGTAGAAAAGCTCGTTTCTGATTTATATCGTGATATCTCGCTACCAATTATATTTTTGTATCGTTCTGCCTGTTCATGCATACTTGTATTATTCCATAAAGCATCATTTTCCGAAACACTGGTAATTATTTTTTCTCCAAAAACAAGATCGACAGTATTCTCAGTTGCCGAAAGCCTTAAAGAATCAGCATGGAATCTTATCGATTCGCCAAGGGAATGAATACGATTGGAGACTGCTTCTGCTCTTTCTGCTGCAGAAAAACTTCCAAGCTTATTATAGACAAGAAACAAGGTATCATCAAAAAAACCAATGACGGGAAAGCCCTTTGCTGTTGCTCTCAGTGAATCTATCTGCGCTTTCTTTTGAATTAACCTTTGAGCATCCTTATCCTTTAAAGTTGCCAATTTTTTCTGTAGTTCTTCTTTCTTTAGATTGTCAGTGGTCTTCAGAGATTTAAGTTCCGCTTCCAATGCAGTCTTTTCTAACGAATCATCTCTACGTTGTTGCTCGATCTGATCAATCTTTCGGGTGTAAGTTTTAAGAATGGCACCATTCATTGAATCATTGTCCTGTGTGGCACTGTCTTCCTGTGCCAATGCGCTATTGTTGTGAACAAATAGTGAGAGAATTATGACGCAGCTTCTAATAAAACGCATGTGGAATAATTATTCTTGGAAAATTACGGAGATAAAGTTTGTTATCCAATGATACGAAGGATGCTTTTATAAATCAGCGACCCAGCAGTTGCAGATATTTTACAGGACTGGAAGATAATAACGCCGGGCATTGCTGCCAGTTAGAAAGTAAAATTGGGTTCTGTTTTCCATTAATATTATTGCCGTAGTTTTCTCGGTTTAAACCCATCTTCGGCGAATGAAAAGTTCCACCCACCAGCCAACCTCAGTTCCCAGACAACACTAAAAAATATTAAATTAAACAAAACCATTCTTATATTGCGCAGTACATTCCCCCCGAAAAATATTCCAATGGATCATGAAATAAAAAATTTACACATAAGAAAACTTTGTGGTAATTGGTCTCAGCTAAAGAATGTCTCGTTTGATTATTTCAATCAAAATGGAGAATGGGAGCACCATGAAAGAGAAGTGTATGACCGCGGAAATGGAGCCGTTATCATGTTGTATAATAAAAGCAATAATAAAGTAATACTCACGAGACAGCTTCGAATCCCTACCTACCTGAATGGCAACGAATCAGGAATGATGATAGAAGCCTGTGCCGGCCTGCTTGATGATGAATCTCCCGAACACGGGATCCGTCGCGAAACTGAGGAGGAGACAGGCTACAGAATTCAAAACATTCAAAAGGTATTTGAAGCATACACATCACCCGGTTCCGTGACAGAGATTCTTAATTTTTTTATTGCAGAATATTCAAGCGAAATGAAAGTAAATGAGGGTGGCGGAGCGGCAGATGAACATGAAAATATCGAAGTGATCGAAATGCATTTCAAAGAAGCGGTTGCAATGATAGAACGAGGGGAAATTAAAGATGCCAAAACAATTATGTTGCTACAATACTTACAAATTCACAATCTTGTAATCTAATAAAGAATTTCACATTACCATTCCTAACATTTTAAATCTACTAGATTGATAACTGCACCCCAGGTTCCCGCACTTTCCAAGAGGCTCATCTCCCTTGATTTCATGCGTGGATTAATCATGGTTCTTCTTGCTCTTGAAAGCACAGGACTTTATGAACACCTGCATGAAATGTCTGGTACTTCTTCTTTTAATTCTTTCATGACTCAGTTCTTTCATCATCCCTGGAATGGACTAAGATTTTGGGATCTGATTCAGCCGGGCTTCATGTTCATTGCAGGCACATCGATGGCCTTGTCTTTGGATAAACAAAGACACCAGGGTGTACCCTGGAATCAAACATTTAAAAAGGTTCTAAAACGAAGCCTGATGCTTTTCTTTTGGGGAGTCCTGGATTATGCAGTAAGAAAGGAAGGGCTGTCATTTGAATTATGGGATGTTCTTACTCAATTATCTTTTACAACATTGGTTGCTTTCCTGATCTTCCGATGGTCCTATAAGGCGCAGATAGCCACCTGTGTTTTTCTATTATTACTAACGGAAGCGCTGTACAGGTTTACCAATGTACCAGGATTTAACCAACCTTTCACTGATCAACATAATTTCGGCAACTACGTGGATTTACTTTTAATGAACAAAATAAATCCAGACGGCTGGGTTGCTATCAATTGCATCCCCACTGCCGTGCATACAATTGCAGGGGCTCTTGCGGGAAAGGTACTATTGAAAACGCGTAAGGTGAAATGGTTGGTTATTTGGGGCATCATTGCATTGGTCTCCGGATTTCTTTTAGACTTTGCTCAAATTACTCCCATTATAAAAAGAATTGCAACCAGCTCATTTACGCTTGTTTCTCTGGGATGGTGCCTACTTGCCCTGGCGCTAATTTATTGGTGGATTGATATTAAGGATCACAAAAAGTATTTAGCTTTCGTTACCATTGTCGGTATGAACTCGCTGTTTATTTATTTATTTTTTGAGATCGTAGGAGCACGTTGGTTCAATGGCTACGTGGGTGAGATCACAAATGGACTGATGTCTTTTATTGCAACTCCGGAAAATTTAAAACTGATAATTACATCGCTCGTGATATTTGCGCTCGAATGGTATCTGTGTTATTTCCTTTACAAGAAAAAGGTATTTATAAAACTCTGACAGGTTTTTAAAATTCCGGGAATAGTTTGCCAGGTGACGATGCAAAGATCATCTATTTCCTTTACCAAAGAGGTTTACCCTCATAGTAATCGAGCACCTTCGTTCTTAGAACGAAATCATATTTTGAAATGATCAGGTTGGTCGTCGTCCTGTCAAGATTATTTTTTGCAATCAGGTAGTCCACCGAATTGGATGCACCTGAATTAAAAAGAATCTCGGCGGCCCTAAAAGATTCGCGGAATGAATTGACCTGGTCCATCAGCAGTTTGTATTTTTCAGCCGTTGAAACCACATTTACATAGGCCCGCTCGATCGATTGCTGCAATTGGTTTTTTGTGTTTTGCTCGACCAATTCAGCATTCTTTAAATCAATCCGTGCAAGCTTTACCTGGCTTCTCACCCTGCTTCCATTAAAAAGTGGAACCATTAACCCGAGATTGAAAGTTGTGAATTTGTTATTCTTCAGTTGGTCTCCGAATTGGATTTTTCTTGTGTCAAAATTATTTCGTTTTGTGATCACCGGTAGTTGCGATCCACTCACCTCTACATAGTCACCTGTCGGTACTATCGTCGTATTTGCAAAGAACGATTGGGTTGCCACACTTGAATAATTAGTATTCATATTTGCGGAAAATAAAAGCGTCGGAAATAGCTGCCCCTTTATCGAGTTTATATTTTTCCTGGAACTTTCAGAACGGAAATGCACTGCTTTCACCTGGGCGAATTGATCAAGAGCCGACTGATAAATTTTTCGTGGATCATCGGGATAATTGGTATTAAAAGTGTCCAGGGAAATTCTTTCTAATTCCAGGCCTTTGTCATAAGCGACGTTCATGAGTTGTGCAAGATTCAGCTTTGCAATTTCCATGCTGTTGCGATTTTCCACTATGGCGATTTGGTCATTTGCAAGTTGTCCCTTCAGGTCATAAAACAGCGATGGTGCCACAGCTCCCGACTGATTCAAAATGTCAAGTCGCTCAACCTGTTTTTCAGTTACCGAGGAAAGACTTTGAGAACTCTCAAGGATATCAGCGGCGCTTAGTACATTCAGGTATGCAAGAATGATGTTGATCGTAAGATTGTCTTTTGCCTGCTGCAATTCCATACGCGATGCTTCATAACCGAGCTTGTTTGATTTGATCCGGTTTTGCAGCGCACCACCATTAAAGAGTAGCAAGTTGCTAGCTGCCCCATAGCTGGCGTAGTCAACGTTTTGATCGATAAAAGCGTTTGTAAAAGGATCAATACTTCTACCTTGGTTAGCTCCATGATCTGCCCTTACATTAAGGTCGGGTAACATAGATAATTTTGATTGCTTCAGCCCCACATCCTCTTTTTGCATCAGCAGGTCAGCCTGGTTCACATCCAGGTTGTTGGTAATTCCCGTTTCTATTGCCTCTTTTAGGCTAAGCTTCTTTTGAGCTCCGGCATTTAAGCACAGTATAATAAAAAAAATTATAGATAAGATCAATTTCATTTTAAAACTTTTAAGTAGCGCATGTTTTTAGATTGCACTCAATTTCATTTACATTTTATTTTTCTCTCTTGCTATTTTCTCAAATTATCTTTACCCTTGCTTTTCTTCTTTCCCGCTAGTTTCCTTTTCAATTCTTCCATCGAGCAAATGAATAATTCTTGAACCGTAGGCCGCATTTTTTTCAGAATGGGTGACTTGAACTATCGTGACTCCTTCTTCATTTAACTCTTTGAAAATATTCATGATCTCCTCTCCTTGCTTTGAATTTAAGTTGCCAGTTGGCTCATCTGCTAAAATCAACTTTGGTTTTACAATCAGGGCTCTTGCAATACCTACTAACTGTTGCTGACCGCCAGAAAGGTTTGCAGGAAAAAGATCTTTTTTGCCAACGATCTGGAACCGATCAAGCATGTCCGCGACCATTGCTTTTCTTTCACCTGATTTTATATTTTGATAAATCAGTGGCGTTTCAATATTCTCATAAACCGTCAGCTCGTCAATCAGGTGATAGGCCTGGAATACAAAGCCAATATGACTCTTATAAAGTTCTGAACGCTGCCTTTCTTTAAGCTTCAGCACGTCCTGGTCCAGGAACAGGTATTGCCCTTCATTGGCTTCATCCAGCATGCCCATAACATTTAGCAACGTTGATTTGCCCGATCCTGAGGGTCCCATGATCGAAAGGAATTCACCTTGTTGAATATCAAGATTGATATCTTTCAGAAGAAACGTTCGGTTGCTTCCGGTATTCACCCACTTGTATATATTTCTTAGTTGGAACATGTTTTATTATTGATGATTGAAAATTATGATTGACAATGAAAATTAATTTTTATTCATCCAGGGCGCACTTTTTTTTATTCAATCCTGATGCTCTTCACTGGATTTGCCATCGCTGCCCTTATCGATTTATAACCCACAGCCAGCCATGCCACCACTATTGATACGAGGATTGCCATCGCAAATATTGTCCAATTCATTTTTATCCTGAATTTTCAACCATCATGCCAACGCCAAAATACGTTGTTAGTGAAGCTTTCACGCTAAAGCAATAATTCAAGGTGTACGTTTATGAACATCAGGTGTATGAAACCGGACAGTAATTTGGGCGTTTCTTCCCCATAGTGAAAGGCCCCCTGATGACGATCAAACCTTCACTCTTTTTTGAATTGAAAATGTTGAGTGCTGTCCGACCCCAAGAAAGTTTCAATATTAACCGATGAATGGCTTACATCTGTTTCCTAACTTGAGTATGCGATTAGTTTGGTTATATTTTCAAAACTCAATTGAATAAGTCATAATATCCTAAATTTGAACTAAAATATTTAGGAATTGCAACCAGCTATAAAAAAAAATAACAAAAAAACTGCCGCACCAATCCTTAGGTTGACACGACCAAAAAAGTTAATTGCATTTGGCTGGTACGGTGGCAAGTTTTCACATCTTGACTGGCTTTTGCCATTGTTGCCAGATTGTTTACATTATTGTGAGCCTTTTGCTGGATCAGGCGCTGTTTTACTTAATAGAGCCCCTTCACCTGTTGAGACTTATAACGATATTGACGGAGAGGTTGTAAATTTTTTCAAGGTACTTCGACAAGAAAAAGAAAAACTCATTGAACAAATTGCTTTGACGCCGTTTTCCAGGGAGGAATTTGCAATTGCCTGTGGGTTAGACCCCGATTTGTCACAATTAGAAAGAGCAAGACGTTTCTATATAAGAGCC
>JBDSGZ010000115.1:0-6624 GCA_039918735.1 Ginsengibacter sp. | reverse complement strand
CGATGCGGAACTGCCTGAGCAATAAATTTAAATTGGCTAAATAGGGATCGGGTAGGGTGGGCAGATATGAATACATCCCGAAGGTTAGAAATAGATTTCCAGTGGTAACTTTTCCCCATGATTCATCACATTCGCCAAACAGGAGACAACCATTCACTGGCGAAACAGTAAAGAGTGCATTTTGAAGTGCGATTGATTGAACCTTCACGGCGGGTGCCAGTATCGCCGGTGCAGTATTGTCAAAAATAATATTGTCATCATACAGGTAGATGATGCGTAAGGAAGCATTTCCTCCGAGAATTAATAGACTGTTTTTTGAACGAATTTCGAACGGCTCTCCATTTACTTTCACCGGGCGATCTGCATTTACACTGGCATTACAAAGGGTCATCAGCAATTCGTCACCCTTGCTGGTAGTATTAAAGATGAATGGGGCAACCTCTAATAATATAAGATTGACTGATGTACCATGTGGATTGGTTTTATCTTTCCATAAATTGAAAAGTTGAGCAGCTCCTAGTCCATCGCTTTGCAGATCGGTAATGCCAATCCTTCCAGGTTCTCCTAACAAAAATGGCTTAGACAATACAACATCTTCTTCTTTCAATCCATTCCAGGTCACTCTCAATCCTTTTTCACATTGGATTAATACAGCCCCGTTTCCATCAGCCTGCAGTGGGGCATTTATGTCTATCGTTCCTCCCGGTAATGCCCACCAACTTTCGGTAATTTTTTCTTTGCCAGATATACTGCAGAATGGGCTTTGACATGAGGACACGCCGAAGGAATCCACATCGGTTTTCCATGGTATCAACACTCTGTTCAGGGATGCATCAAACAAGGTTGACTGGTTACCGGCCCAGTTAAATTGGATGCCCTGTCCATAAATATTGCAGGAAGCATTCCCAACGGCTGTAATATTTTTACCGCTGCCAGTCAAACTGAAACTGAATGTGGCGGGGAGTTGATAGGTCGCTGTCCGTGCATCCTTTCCATACGGAGAATCCACGCCGGAATCCGGATCAACTTTTTGTTCGAGTTGTAGCTCAACATTTATGTTGATGTTTGGATCTACCATAAGTTCAATGCCCTGTAAAAAAGGAAGTGCATCAAGATTGATCGTTCCGCCCTTAACTTTTAAACCAACATACTTGTCCGATGGAGCGGAGGGTGCAAGTGCATGTGCATTTATCCAAACACTGCCAGGAAGAATGTTGAACGTTTTTACCAGTTCAACATGAGCATTCGCTAATTTTTGAAAAAGGGTCTCCCGGAATGCAGCGTTGAATAAAATAACCGGCATACTTTGTCCCTGGAAATAAAGCGCAATTAATTTTTCTACTTTATAAAAATCAAACCAGATTTTCCGGCCCCCTTTGTTAGAAAAAGGTCCGAGTGTTTTTTCCGGGCTGGCACCAGCAGCCCATGATGGAACACTTCCTTTTACCTGGGTGGTTCTTACTGGTATATCACGAACGAAGACACGATAGTTATTGTCATCATTTTTCTGAAGAGTTCTAGATACAATTTCATCGAGCCTGGAGAGCCTGCCACTTTCAATATTCTGCCTTAGGAAAAGATCGGAATCAGCGAATGAAAATTGCTGGTTGCTAACAGTGCTTAAATCCTGGTTCGCGAGTGTGGAAGCGATCTGTTCCTGGACGCTGTGTAAAGTTTGTTCCTCTTCAGCGGTAGCTGTATGAAGATGTCCTGTAACGGTTTCTAAAATTGCGAGCAATTGTTCGGGGGCCATAAAAATTTCATTTGGGGTTTACAGGGCGCGAAGGGATGGAAAAATTATAACATATTTCTGAATACACATCTTAGAATTGTTTCAGATTATGTAAACAGTCTATTTTATTTATTTAATGGTTGTCGGAATGTTGCGAGTGAATTTTGTGATGGACTCCACCGGAAAAAGGATGATGATAAAGCTCACCGAATAAAACTTCATTCGAAGTTGATTATAATTAAAAACATCCTTTTAGAGGAGACATGCTATTCTGTAGAACCCAATCATTTTGTAATTCATTATATTGCACAGACACATCTTAAATAAAATTTAAAACTATTATTATGGCACTTTGGATAATTCTTGGTGTAATCGTTTTATTGATTCTGTGGATCATTGGAATGTACAATGGCCTTGTGAAAATGAAGATAAAGGTGGACAATAGCTGGAGCGACATTCGGGTATATTTGAAAAAGCGTTTTGATTTGATTCCTAATTTAGTAAATACAGTGAAGGGATATGCGGCGCATGAATCTCAGACTTTTGAAAAAGTTACCGAAGCACGAAACGCAGCAGCAGCAGTTCCTGCCGGAGATGTGCAGGGTGCCGCCCAGGCAAACCAGGTTTTAGGTGGAGCCCTTGGCCGCTTACTTGCTGTTGCAGAAAATTATCCGGAATTGAAAGCCAATCAAAATTTCCTTGAGCTTCAGGCTGCGTTGCAGTCTATCGAAAATGATCTTGGTAACGCACGACGCTATTACAATGCGACAGTCAGGGATTACAATACCGCTATTCAACAATTTCCGGGAGTGATTGTGGCCAACTTTGCAGGTTTCAAAGCAAGAGAATTTTACGAACTAGAGAACCAGGCTGAGTCTGAAAACGTAGAAGTAAAGTTTTAATTTATTTAAATGAGGAAGTCTGTTTTCATAGTCTCCTTTTTTTTTATTGGCAATCTGCAAGCCCAGGAATATTTTACAGTTTCCCAATATGATATCGAAGTAAAAATTAATAAAAATGCTTCGATGGACATTGCCGAAAAAATAACTGTTCAGTTCAGTGAGCCCAGGCACGGCATCATCCGAAAAATTCCATACAAATATAAAATCGAGTCGCTGCCGGCAGGAGTAGAAAAAGCCGAATTATCCTTGCAATCCCGCGGGTATAATCGAATCATCATTGACAAAATAAAAGTTCCCGGATGGCATTATGAAGTATCAACCGAAGGCAAATACAAATCGCTAAAAATTGGTTCTGCAAACGAGTATGTTCGAAACGAACAACACTACACCATTACCTACCATATAGAGAACGCGATCAATTTTTTTAAAGATCATTCAGAATTTTATTTTAATCTTATCGGCGATCAGTGGGCAACAACAATTGCAGCGGTGAATTTTACAATTGAATTACCAGAAGCTCTTACAGATACTTTAAATTACTTTGTGGCAACAGGCAGAGCCGGCTCTAAACAACGCAACGTCTTTGCCAACTGGATCAACAATTCAACTTTTGCCGGCCACATAAGTGAACCACTCAAACCTTACGAAGGCTTAACAGTTGGCATAGGTTTCCCGCAGGGTTTCCTCATAAAACCTGATTATACTTTTCGAGGAATTTACTGGCTCCTTTTACCAATAGCCGTTTTCTTCGGCATGTTTTATCTCTGGAAAAGATGGGGCAAAGATGATGGTGTGGTTGTACAAACAGAATATTATCCGCCAGACAACATCAGCCCGGGAGTTTCAGGATATATCATTGATGGAAAGCTTGACCGGAGAGATCTCACTGCTCTCGTTCCATATTGGGGAGCCGGTGGATATTTAGAAATTAATGAAACAGAAAAAAAGCATTTCCTTGGACTGGTGAAAACGAAAGAGTATGAATTTGTGAAATTGAAAGACCTGCCGGAATCTTCTCCCACATTTGAAAAAACCTTTTTTCGTGGAATATTCAAATCAGGTGATCGTGTAATGTTAAGTGATTTGAAAGACAAACTCTATACTTCAATGGAATTAGCAAAAGGTGAGCTGAAGAAGGAGATCGACCGAAGTGAATATTATGTAAAATATTCGAGAGGACTGGTGGCATTGTTCGTTTTCGCAGGAATTGTGATTATGATTCTTGGGATTGTAAAACTTGTAACGTTTTGGTATGAAAATAAATGGATCGGGTTTGCACTAATGGCGAGTGGATTGATCATTTTAATTTTCGGTTCATTGATGTCCAAGAAAACAAAAAGGGGAACGACTGTGTACCAAAGGCTCCTGGGTTTCAAAGAATTTATAAAATCTGTAGAGAAAGACAAACTACAGGAATTTTTAAAACAGGACCAGTTCTATTTTGATAAAATATTGCCCTACGCGATAGTATTTAATATTGCTGACACCTGGAAGGATAAACTTAAAGGCCTGGATATTCCACCGCCAAATTGGTACCATGGGTCCTATGCATCAAGCAATTTCAATACACTAATGTTTATGAATAGTCTTGACAATTCAATGAAAGCAATGACGAATACCTTTTACAGTTCACCGCATAGCAGCGGGAGCAGCGGTGGCAGTTTCAGTGGTGGTGGTGGATTTTCGGGAGGTGGATTCGGAGGAGGAGGTGGCAGTAGCTGGTGAGTGTTACTTTAAGAAATAAAGCGGGGTGCATAGCAAAGGAACTCTTGAACTTCGACTATTTTATTTCTTCTTTTCAAATTTATTTTCGCCTCATCTGCATCTACAAAATGGTTTTCTTTTGCACTTTTATCCGACTATCCAATTGTATCAAAAGTTTTGATTTAATTCAATTTGAATAATTTATTTTGAAGGATCTTGTTATCATATTGAACCCTCAAAATATACATGCCTGTGGGTAAATGGTAAACATCATCCATCACCAGGACTGAGTTTCCCTTATTTAACATCACTTTCTTTTTTGAAACAGTTTTCCCAAATGCATCCAGAAGTGTGCAATCAATTTCACCTCCATCCGGAATGAAGATGTCCATTTTTACGACGCTTTTGAATGGATTAACAGTTGTGATTTTCATCTGAATATCGTCTTTGTCTTCGAGGGCAATAACGTTAGAATATTTGTCAGCACTGTTGGATTTCATTACTAGTCGTAACCTGTAGAACGTGACTGACGAAAGCTTCTGTGGATCAGTAAAAGTGAACGACTTCTTGCTTAAATCTTTATTGAGAATTGATCCCTTTTGGACAAAATTTACTCCGTCGCTACTTTTCTCCACTACATAATATTTTACATCCTCTCCATTCTGAATGGTCCAATTAAGTGTTGCGTTTTCGGAAGTTTTCTTTCCTGTAAACGCGAGAAGCTTCGTGTCAAGCACGCTACAACTAACATTGTAAACCTTTAGATAAATTTTTTGACTGTTGTTTACCGAACAGTTAGGATCGTTTAAGTTTGTGAACGTTGTACCTACTTTAAGGCGATAGTATGTGGCGCTGTCAGCCGCAACAGTTGTGAACGAAGTATCTACCACATATTTCCACAGACCATTTGATAGTACTGGCACCTTGATGCCGCACACCCCGGTACTTGTCCAGTTGATGCCATCAAGACTTTTTTCCCAACAAAAATATGTGTAGTTGTTAAAATAGCTTGTAACAGTGTCACTCAATGTTAGTTGATAGCCAGAGCAAGCTGTGGCCGTATCCTTTGGGCTATTTTTAAGATCAGGATAGCAGGTCGCCAGTTTTATATCATCCAGCACCCAATCGTTTCCTCCACCACCTGCTGCATTATTTTTTACGGTTATCCTGAATTGAGTTTCTGTTGGCCCGGTCTTATAGATGAATCCTCTTTTTTGCCAAAGACTATCGTGCAAAATATTTCCGGTAGTGTAGTAATCAACATCGTTAATGGTATAGGAAAGATTTGGATAAACCCCCGGGGTGTAAGTAGCAGTACTGTTCTTATCAATTCCACATACTTTACAAATATTTCTTAACCAGGCGGAGAATTCATAGTATGTATTTGGGCAAACATTTTTTATAGTATCCCTATACACTTCCCCTGTAGTGAAGGCCGCATTTACGACAAGCATGTATCCTCCCGGTTGCCCTGGAGCCACTGGTGGATTTCCAAACAGTTGATTTGCTGCACCTGTGTGGTCCCCCACAATGTCCCAAAATCCACCGAAGACGCGGGTACCATTTGTTACCGGTTTAAAAGGTGTAGTGTTATCGGTCGCGCCGGTGGCACTTGTATTGTTTGCTATAGAATAATAGTTGTCTTGCGGCGCATTAGCTCCTAAGTTTACCTTAATATAACCAGGGGCAATAGCAGGCAGAGCCCTGTTTTGAATCGTTCCAGAACCAAATGAGCTTTCGGCAGTAAAGCTTGCACTGGAAAAATTGGTGCAAAGATCCTGGTTTGCTATGATTTTTATTGCGCCATAGTCAAAGCGATATCTTCTCTTGATGCCGGAAGTATCTAAATAGAAATTTCCGGTAGGACGAATTGTATCACCGTTGTTGGCGGATATTACCAGCTTATAAGCCACAATCATTAATGTGGATCCGTAAAACTTTGGAACACTTCCTGCGGTAACAGTTCCTCCACCGGTAGTGTTTCCAAATCCGGCGCCACTTAAGGCGGCAGATGTACCAGTACCTATATTAACTCTCACCCTTGCATTCCCGGTGCCGTCATATACACCCGGATCGTCATTGGTCGCATTGGTATATGGGCCACCGTAAAGCACCCCTTCGTTTGTGACGATCTTTAGAGAATTATTGACATATTGTGTTCCTGAAGGAATGGTATCTACGTAATAAAAATTGTTCACCGTGGCATTAATTTTTGCAAGAGCATGCACCTCTATTGTGTCTCCCTGCTGAAGAGTTCCCCCTCCGGCGTTACGCGTAACATTAAAA
>JBDSGZ010000114.1:0-6039 GCA_039918735.1 Ginsengibacter sp. | reverse complement strand
CGTTGTGCTGCATGCTATTTGTGCAGGTTACATTTAATCCAGACTAAAATATGAATAGACTATTTTCTTTAAACCCCGGACATTACCCAGGGGAAATAAATTTGTCATAAATAAAATTTCAATTTATGTATAAACTGATTTTATTAAATGAAAGCTTGAAATCAAAACTATTCCTATTCTTAATGTTGCCATTTGTTTCTAGTTTAAACTCATTCGCACAAAATAATGTTGAGCGAATTGATAGCTTCTTTAATTCTGTAAACAATTATAAACAAATAAATGGAGGTGTTCTGATTGCGGAAAATGGAAATGTTATTTATAAAAAATCATTTGGATTTGCAGACATTGAAAACAAAATACCTAACACAGATAGCACAGAGTTTACATTAGCATCTGTTTCAAAAATATTTACTTCAGCCGCAATTCTTCAGCTAAGAGATAAAGGTAAACTGCAACTGGATAGCCCTTTTAAAAAATATTTTTCTGATTTTCCATACCCGGATATTACTATCAGAAATTTACTCTCCCACACTTCCGGCTTACCTGATTATCAATTATACGAAGAACAAATAAAAGAAAATCCGGACAAAATTTTTACTATTCATGACATTCTACCATCGCTGAAAATATGGAAGGACCCATTGCCATTTAAGCCAGGAGAAAAATGGGAATATTCAAATACAAATTTCTGCTTGTTGGCATTACTTGTCGAAAAGCTTTCAGGTATGTCTTTTCAAAAATATGTGCAGAAAAATATTTTCATTCCTGCAAAAATGTACCACACTTATTTTCTATATGATGGCATCCACAAAGTAGATAAGAACAGGGCTATTAATTACGACTATCCTTTTTTGTACTCCTGCGAATTTAGAAATGTTGATAGCATGGAACAATACAGATGGAGAGAGTACAACGTAAGTGGCTTCGTGGGGCAAGGGAATATATTGACTACAACAGAGGATATCTTGAATTTTGATAACGCACTTTATTCCGGCAAGATTTTAAAGCCTGCAACTTTAGAAGAAGCCTTGACGCCAACAAAATTAAATAATGGAGAAATTACCAATGCGAATGTTGGAATGGGAAAAGCATCCTACGGTTTGGGGTGGTTTATTTTTAATGATACGACAAAAGGGAAAATCGTTTGGCATACAGGAGGTCAACCCGGTGCTCTTAGTATTTTCCTGAGAAACATTACAAAAAAGCAAACAATAATAATGTTTGATAATAATTTTCATAAAACTTTATATGGCAATGGCATTAATGTACTGGCTATTCTAAATAACGAACCTCTAATAACGAGAAAAATATCTTTAGCACAGGATTATGGATGCACGTTGACCAACAAAGGTATTGATGCTGCATTTTGTGAGCTACAAAAATTACAAGCCGATTCTATACACTATTATTTGAATGAAGGTGACATGAATGATTTGGGTTTACAATTGCTTTACGAACCTTCTTTTAAAGGACATAATGAATTAGCATTAGAAGTTTTAAAACTGAATACTTTGTTTTTCCCCAAAAGTTTTAATACTTACGATAGTTATGGTGAAGCTTTAGCAAAGACCGGAAAAAAAGATGAAGCGATTTTTATGTATAAAAGATCTCTTGAATTAAATCCCGAAAACGAAGGCGGGAAAAAAGCACTAGAAGACTTGCAAAAGAAATAGTTGCCTTGCTTATCGCAAAGCACAATCGCAGAACAAACGCATTTATGCAAGCCCACAGACGTGATAAGAATTAGCTGTGGTCGATGTTTCAGCCGCAGTTCCAACCAAACGGAATTCTATAGAGCGATAGTAATGACGATGAACTTCTATTTATAAATTTGGCAGTGACGGGCTGACGGAACTTTTTTTACCGTCCTGCGTAAATGCGTACCGAAAATACATGCAATAAAAAAAGAGGCCTGAGATACAATCCACTTTTTGGAGAATACCGGGATCGAACCGGTGACCTCGTGCATGCCACGCAATCGCTCACCTCTTCCCATAAGGAACGAAACTGTTAAGTCCCTCATGGCCGATAATACTACACAACAATTGGGAGAGTAGGTAGCTGCAATATTTATTTTGAGCCTTTCAGTTAATTCTGGAAGACTCTTTTTGTGTCTCGTCGGCGTAGCAGCCAGAAAAGATATCGAAAGCTGCAAGGCAGAATAAGAGGTAGGTTTTATTCTTGCTCCCCCCCAAACTTTTCTTTTAAAAATCTCTCTAATCTATCAGCAAGTGATTCAACTGTTTCGTCTGAGCCCGATCGAAAATCTTTTAAAGACTCGCAAAAAGTATCTATTGCGGCCTGGTAATTTCGAAATTGTTTCCGTAAAATATTTTCATCGCCTGTTTCCCAATAATATCCTTCGTCATCCAATGTAAAATTTCTGAAGTACTTTTTAGAAAGATGTTTCAATAATTTGATAATGGCGATATGTGCATCTGCACCAGCATATTGAGTTTTTGTACTTGCGGTAAATAATAAAATTTCTTCATCCATATCACCAGGAATCAATTGGCTGACAAGGTTAGTCAGAGAAACAATTCTTCCATCCTTATTAAAAAAAAGAAACACAGGCTCACTTCCTGCAGGAGCAAACAAAATTCCTTTTATTTCTTCATCATCTATAATGTGCGTTGACCAGTTTAATGCTTTGCAAATATCCTCTACCTCTTCAATCAAGGGAATTATCATTGCCCTATTGATAATGTATCCCGAATAATGAATAGATAGTCCCATACGAGATTTTTATTTTCAAATGATTATTGCAAAATAAAAAAGGTCTCATTACTGAAACCTTTTTTTATTAATGTGGAGAATACCGGGCTCGAACCGGTGACCTCGTGCATGCCATGCAAGCGCTCTAGCCAACTGAGCTAATTCCCCGTAATGAAATTTTTTTCTTTACTGGATTGCAAATATAAAAGACATTTTTATATATGGAAAACTGTAACATTTTACTGTTTAATTCAAATGTAAATCTAATCTCCCCATATCTCCGCTTTGCCTTCAAGCCAAAGTTTTATCAGGCGGTTTGAAACAGATTTTGGACGCTCAAGAGGAAAGCCTAATACCCTGTCCCAGCAAAGACTCGCAAGCACTCCCAGCGATCTTGAAACACCAAAAAGAACAGTGTAAAATTCATATTCTACCAGGCCATAATGAACAAGCAATGCACCGCTATGTGCATCCACATTGGGCCATGGATTTTTTACTTTTCCAAGAGATTGAAGAATGGGAGGAACTGCTTCATAGATGTTCCAAACCGTTTGCACAAGCGGGTCATCAGGAATGTGTTTTTTTCCAAAAGCCATCTGCGCCTCGAAGCGTGGATCGGTTTTCCTTAATACTGCATGGCCATAGCCCGGAACTACTTTTCCTTCTTCAAGCGTCTTTCTCACATATTCGCCGATCTGCTCTATAGAAGGTAAATCCGTGTTGAGTTCTTTGCGCATTTCATAAATCCATTTGATCACTTCCTGGTTGGCAAGTCCGTGCAAAGGGCCTGCCAGTCCATTCATACCGGCCGCAAATGCCAGGTAAGGATCACTCAAAGCCGATCCAACAAGGTGAGTTGTATGCGCCGAAACATTTCCACCTTCATGATCGCAATGGATGGTCATGTATAGCCGCATCAGTTCCCGGAAACTCTCGTCTTCAAAGCCCATCATGTGAGCAAAATTTCCAGCCCAGTCGAGAAGTCCGTCGGGCTGAATGTGATTTCCGGCTTTATATTTTCTACGATAGATGTAAGCAGCAATCCGTGGGAGTCTCGCGATGAGATCCATCGAATCTTCAAACACTGCAGCCCAATAATCCTTCTTATTCATCCCTTCTGCATACTTCTTCGCAAAACGACTTTCGGTTTGCAAAGCCATGATTGCAACCACAAATTGTGTCATTGGATGAGCGCTGATCGGTAATGCCTCTATCGTTGCAAACACGTGATTAGGCACGTGACTTCTTCTTTGCCAAACGTTGCTCATATGTTGCGCATCTTCATCCGTCGGCAGTTCTCCTACGAGCATCAGGTAAAATAATCCTTCTGGCAATGGTTCATTTCCACCCTCGGCTTTCGGAAGCTTTTCCTGGAGTTCAGGGATTGAAAAGCCACGAAATCTTATTCCATCCTGTGCGTCAAGTAAAGATGTTTCAGTGACCAAGCCCGTGATGCCCCGCATTCCCTGGTAGATTTGGTGAAGCTTTACTTCTCCGATTACTTTATCACCATGTTCACGCAGGATATCTTTCACCTCTGCTGATAATATGTCAGCTTTTGCCTTAAACTTGTCCTGAACTTTACCCATAAAGAAATATTTTATAAATTAAATGCTTAATAAATAGAAAGATACGATTGCCCTAAAGTTAAGATCAGACGGCACGCCAAACAAATGAAATTATTGAACAGGATCGAACCCTCGACAAGAAGGCAAACTAGCGCGAATTCCTTCTATATAAATACCAGGCTAAAACTCCAAATACAAAATTTGGCAACCAGGCGGCAACCAGTGGATCGAAATTACTCTTCATAGAAAAAACGGAGGAAAACCTCCCGACGAGAATATACAGCACACAAATGAGTACACCGATCGCCAGGTGAAATCCACTTCCTCCTCGAATTTTTCTTGATGCAATAGAAGCTCCGATTATCGTTAAAATAAAAACCGAGACAGGGTTTGCATTCCGATTGTGTTTTTCCAACAAAAGAGAATTCACGTCTTCCGCTCCGCGGCTTTTTTCCAGGGAAATGTATTCGTTGAGTGCGGGAGTCGGCAGTTTGTCTTTCATGTATTCATCGCGCTGCAGATCACGTGGTTTAAAATTCAGTCCTAAATGCATGGTAGGACTCTTGGTGATACTTGTTTTCAGCCCCTTAATATTCCTTTCCACCACGCTTGATAGTCTCCAGTTCCGGGTAGCAGTGTCCCATGTTAATGATTGCGCTCTCAGGTTATAGACGAGATTGGTCTTGTTAAACCGCTGGATAAAAAAATTATTTCCGCTCCTGCTTATCGTGTCATAATACCTGATTCCGGCATAGGAAAAAGAGTCGAGCTTAAAATATTTGTTTGTGATCGTAGAGGTATTCTGGTAGGCCGCATAGTTATAATCAATGTATTTAGAGTTGAATGTCGCCCACCGTTGATTTGCAGGAGGAAGTACGTATTGATTACACCACCATAGAAAAACTGTGAATACAAGACCTCCGAACATATAGGGCCGCAGGAACCGGCCGAAGCTAACGCCACTGCTGAGAATGGCGATGACCTCAGAACGATTGGCCATTTTGGATGTAAAAAAAATGACCGCAATGAAAATGAAAAGAGGAAACAACATGGCATCGATGCGGGGAATAAAGCCAAAATAATATTGCGTGATAATGGTCCTGATAGGGAGGTTTGTCTTTGCAAAATCGTCAGTCCGTTCGCTCAGATCAATGATGACGACAATAAAAGTGAGGGCAATAAGGGAAAAGAAAAATGTGCTGAAAAACTTCTTTAATATGTACCAGTCAATAACTTTCATGCAACACTAATAAGATAAGTTCCAAATGTAATCGAAAATACAACCGCAGTTTTTCACAACCTGTTAAAACAAATATCCCGATGGATCGACGAACTCGTTTCATTTTTTCCGCGCTACCGGTTTATTGAAAAAGAAGTAAATAAAAACCTAAAAATAAATCTACGGTGAGCTGGCTTTAAAGTGAAGTAATTTAATGCAAAATGAATGATTGGTTATCGGTAAAGGCCGTAGAAAAAACCTCTATTACTTTCAAACATTATTTTATTTCGAAGAATCAATGAGCCGAAAAAATGGATTATTCGGCTCAATTAATAGCTAAATTTGAGCCGAATATGCCTACTAATAGGCTAAAAAAAAATAACTGGCAAGAATAGGACTGGCCACATTTTCATTACGAACTGGAAGGAGTTGAGGAAATGCTTTTCGCCTTTGCTGAAGAGCAAAGGTAGACAGGTTCAACCATCGCGAACGATAACTATTTTTTTCTAGCTTCTTTCAAGATCTTTTTTTCTTCGC
>JBDSGZ010000113.1:0-9102 GCA_039918735.1 Ginsengibacter sp. | reverse complement strand
ATCCTATCCATCCAGTTTATACTAGCTGAATCTTTATATTTTTGATAATTCCTGAAAAGTGAAGTATCCCCATATAAGCCTTCTTTTCTAATAAAATGTTGTATTTCTGCGTACTGACCTGCATTCATCAGAGGTATCTTAGTTGCAATATTCTGTGAGGTTAAGGAGGCATCATAATTGAGAGAGAATTTCCCAGCTTTACCTGATTTGGTGGTAATGAGCACTACTCCATTTGCACCTCTTGATCCATAAGCCGCGGCAGCCCCATCTTTCAAAATATCAATTGATTCAATATCATTAACATTAAGGTTCAAATTTGAACCACCTAACTGTGGGAATCCATTAATTACATACAATGGATCATTTTGGGCACTTATTGATGAACCGCCCCGTATAGTAATGCTAACATTCGCGCTAGGGCCTCCTTCAGAGGATACTACGCTTATGCCTGCAGCCCTACCCTGTAAGGCAGAATTTAGAGAAGTCTCGGGGCTCTTGACAACATCTGAAGCCTTAATACTAGATATAGAACCCGTTAAATTCCTTCTTTGAACTTTACCATACCCTACCACCACTACCTCATCATTGATATTTTCAGAAAGTTTAAGAATAAGTTTTCCTAAATTCTGTTTTTTGGCAACAATTTCAATAGGTATATAGCCTACATAAGAAATAACCAGAGTCGTATTGATATTTGCATTAATTGAAAAATTTCCATCTGCATCGGTAGCAACGCCAACGTCAGAGCCTTTCAATTTAACTGAAGCACCATTAAGTGGTTCACCGCTTTCATTTTCTACACGACCTATAATATCAACAAGAACTGGTTCGAGATATGCAACGATAACAGGAGTCACTACTTTTTCCTTTTCTTTTTCTTTGATAACTACATTATTCCCGACAATAGAATAAGTTAAACCCTGGTCTTTCAAACAAATATCCAGTGCGGACCTGAACGTTACATCTTTAAGTTTGATCGTTACCGTTCCGGTTTTTTCAAAAAAGGACTCATTGCAAAAAAAGGAGTAGCCTGTTTGTTTACTTATTTCCGTAAACACCTTTTTAAGCGGCGCATTTCTCGCCAAGAGAGTAACATTCTGAGAGTGGCCGTCAGCGCTTACTTGCAGGCAAGCGGCAATTAAAATAATGGCTGTCAGTTTCATCGTTAACAAGATTTTTTTAAAAGCCGTCCGGGACGGCAAATAGTTTTTTGAACTTGTTATTCGCTGTGTTTTGGTTTTTTGCTCCGACCAAATGGCAGGGAAACAAATTGCTTTAAAATACATAATTTTGCATTGTTTTGGGTTTTACAATAAAATAGTCTTACCGATTGTTTTTTGATAGCTCAATACCTGCCGGGTTCCGTCTCCATCGGAATCCGGTTTTTTTTAGCGCCTGTTCTTTTTTACATTTATTTTTTATTTAGATAAAACAATAATTTTTTTGCTTTCGATCCGGAAATTCACCTTACTTTCTTCTAATATTTTCAGCACCTGCGATAGATTTGAGTTCATACTAATACCTCCCCAAAACTTCATATCAGGTTTCATGCCTTCATACACCACATCCACATCATACCATCTCGCCAGTTGTTTCATCACCATTGGCAAATCCGTATTACTGAAAGAAAAATACCCGTTTTTCCATGCCATTACTAAATCGATATCTGCATTATTCTTGACCTTGATCGAATTATTTATTTCTGCTTGCTGACCGGGTTTCAGCATCTGCTCTTCCTTATTGTTTTTAATACGGACAGAACCTTCCATAAGCGTGATAATGGCAGATCCATCGTCAGCATACGCACTGACATTAAAATGTGTACCCAGTACCCTCACTTCTGCCTGGTTGTTAATAATAACATGAAACGGCTGTTTATCATTTTTCGCCACTTCAAAATATACCTCCCCTGTAATCTTTACTTTTCTTTCGCTGTCAATAAAGGCGGTAGGATATGAAATCGAAGACGCTGCATTCATCCAAACTTTTGTGCCATCGGCTAAGGTGAGCTGGTACTGACCACCCCTGGGAGTAGTCATTGTATTTATAAATACTTTAGACCTATTGTTATCCTTTTGCTTGTAAACAATTTCTCCGTTGGAAAGCTTTATTACTTTTGTATTACCCTGCTGCGATATCGTTCCGTTTGCTGTGCTATCAAGTATAATTTGAGACCCATCTTCCAATGTTATCATTGCCCTATTTCCACCAGGAACTACATCCTGGTTGACCGATACATTTACTATACTATTTACAGTGGACGAAGACTTTTTACGATTTAATAAAAAGAAAATACTTGTGCTAAAAATTAAAAAGGAAATTGCCGCCGCTACCCACCTGAAATTATTTTTGTTTTGAATTGCAATTACAGGAGCCGTACCGGGTTTGTCGTTGTTGCCCCGAAGTTTTTCCAGCATTCGGTGTTTGATCAAATCAATTTCATCTTCCGAAAGCGAATGGGAGGTGTCTTCATTGTGCTCAAAATATTGATAATATTTTTCAATAAAAGCCTCTTCCTCGGGAGTAGCTTTTCCACTAAGATATTTTTCAATCTGTTTATTGAAACGGGACGTTATAGACTTAGATGGCATTTTCAGAATTTATGAACCCTAAGGGCTGTATAATATATATGCCACAAAAACCAGAAAATATCCCAAGCCGAATAAAACTTTTTTTTAAAAAATCATGAACTATGATTGTAACAGGGTACCAAGTAGGATAAAAATTACCGGATTGATCCGGGCCAACAAGCCATTTAAAGAAGTACGTAGTTGGTTTTGAACCGTTTTTTGTGTAACCTGTAGCAGGTTTGCAATTTCCTTTGTAGATGCATTATTTTGAAGATGCTCCATGAAGATACAACGTCTTTTTGGTGGTAAGGTTTGAGCATAAGCCAATACCAGCTCCATCATTTCATCAGTTAATATTTTTGCATCTGCAGTACCAGTATCCATTATTATTTCTTCCAAAAGACTATGAAAATATAAAGTCCTTTTGCTGCGTGTAATAAAATTCAGTACTTCATAACGAACAGCGGTAAAAAGGTAAGCTTCCAGGTTGAGAACTTTAAGACATTCTCTTTTCTTCCATAATCCCATAAATACATTTTGTACAATATCTTCGGACTGCTGTGTATTTCTCAATCTTTTATCCGCAGTGTCAAGTAACAGACGCCAATACCGGAAATAGATTGCTTCAAATGCCTTGTGATCGCCCTTTGATAACTGGGCAAGCAAAGAAGAGTCATTATACAAAGTTTCTACTATCAAGAAATCGAGTTTATAAAAAATACAGTAAACATCTCAAACTACATCTAATCTGATTTCGTGTACGTCCACTAAAGTAAATTAATTTAGGCAAACTCCAAATTTTATTTTGAAGAACACTCAACCTAATTATTACATTTCTGCTACTTTTTTTCTTTATCGATACGCTTGAATAAATGCTGCCAAAGAAATTCCCATTGTCGGATAATTTGGATAAGGATGTGAGTTGCCAGCTTGCACATCAATATTTCGAGTGCCGCTGTATTCAGAATATGGTTTTGTGATTGCAGAGTTTTTCGAAAAATTATATCCATTTAAATTATCTATAGCAATAGCAGCGTCCACAATATAGATTTGCTGATTTTCTCTTTTATCAAAATTCTCGATAATATTTTTGCGAGCTTCCCACATGCAGGCATTTTGTTTTGTTGTAAAATCACCTGCAGCATTATCTAAAATGCCATTTGTAGAAGACGGAATCATCAATACAAATTTACCCTTTGGAACAGCCTTTAAATACGACGAAATCACAATTTCCATTTGCGTATTCCATTTGGAAAAATCAATCATCGCGGGATTTTCTTTATATAAAAAATCATTACCGCCAAGGAATTCAGCTAAAATTAAAGGTGCCTTTAATTTCCACATCGAAATATATTTGCCGTAATTAAAACTCCAGTTGAAATCTTTATAATCGACTTGGAGCCATTTCTTTCCATCATATTTAAGGTAATGATTTAACGCATTATCATACATAATGTCATCTTTTTCCGGCCTTAATTTATACCCTGTCGATGGATCAAAGTTTAGAGAACATGAACCGTATCGTCCTACAAAATATTTTTCATCGAACGTCCAATTTGAATCCGGATTTGTGCGAACATCATTTGCCAGCTTCCAAAAGGCTGTTGCTCCCCAATACTTATAAAGTCCATCAGGCTGCCAGAAACCATTGTAGGGTTGGGTCCTGAGATTTGTGACTGAAAAATGACTATTAAGCGTCCATCCTCCCCGACCTTCATCAAATTGGCCCGGAAACCCTACCACATCCCGAAGTCCGATCATTTGAATTTTGGGCACATAGCCTTTTACCAATAACGCATCATTAAAAAATCCACCATTAGTGAAGCTGTCGCCGATTATTGATACCGGAATACTGTCAGTGCCAACTCCTTTTTTGCCCACAACAATTTTAGAAGTAATGGTCTTAACAGTATCAAATTCATCCTCGTTAATCAAACTTAAAGTGACAGTAGCGCCTGATATAGGCGCAGTGACAGTAGCCACTCTTTGCAAGGTTCTTTGATACGCCGAAGTTCCTGAAAACCTTACGACATCATTGTAAGGTCGCCAACGTTTGATGAGAGGTTCTACGAAGATATTATTTTGAACATCGGATAACATGTAGAGTGTAGATGGGAGACAAATGTCGTTGACAAAAGGTGGTTTGATTTGTTTGCTAGGAAGCGTAAGTAATATTCCGGTATCCAGGCTCGTACCCACATTTATATTCTCGTTTTTCGCTTTATGGTCATGAATGAATATAGTGCCATTTGATTTTCCGTGAGATGGCAACGCTAAAAAAAATACAAAAGAGAGTGAAAATATAAGTTTCATAATTTTTAAATTGAATTTGGGTTCCTCCGCATTTCCTGGAAATTTCAAAGCACCTGTAATGCGGGTTTTCCAGTACTCCCATGAGTGACATCTGCTCCTAACACGAAATCCGTAAAGAAAATGTTTGCTTTTAATATTCAACACGAGTTCATTCTTGAACAATTTTATTTCATTAACCCAGGAAAAGGTAACGTACACGAATCTATCGCTTTATTTAAAAAGAGAAGAGGTTCTTTTTATTTGTCTTGGACTTTTTAAAAATCCGTTGTGAACTAAAGTTGTTCAAAATATCTCTTATGCATAATCTTAAATTAAAAAACGTAGAGACATATTCAGTTCCTTTGGAATTTCAGGTTTCAATCAGGGTTTGATTTTAGCGACCATTTACCAGAGGTGATATAAATTTTAATATTGTAATTAATTGTAATTTTACGGCCATCGATTATCAATCTCATGAAGAAAAAAGAGAAGGAATTATCAGGAGTAAAAGAAATTGCACGTTTAGCAAATGTTTCGATCGGCACAGTCGACCGGGTAATTCATAACCGCTCAGGCGTATCCACTAGAACCCGCAAATTAATTGAAAAAATCATCAAAGATATCAACTATCAGCCCAATCTATTGGGTCGCAGGCTTGCGTCAAATAAAATAACACAGTTTGCCACTTTGAAGCCTATGGTTTCAAAGGAAACAAGCTTTTGGGAGGCACCGTTATTAGGAATTGACAGAGCTGAATCAGAAATAAGACAATACAATATAAAAATCGAAAGGTTTTTTTTTGATCAGAACGATAAGAATTCTTTCAATAAAGAAGCAAATAAAATACTAAAGAAAAAGTTTGATGGTATCCTCCTGGCACCTTCTTTCATCGAAGAATCAATAAGTTTTACCAATCGTTGCAAAAAGCTCAATATACCCTACGTCTTCATCGATTCAGACATTCCGGATCAACCCAGTTTATCTTATATCGGACCGGATCTCTATCATAGTGGGTACTTAGCCGCAAACCTGGTTAGCTATTTAGTTGGAAATCGTGACAGAATTGCAATAGTCAATATATCAACTGAGATGGAAAATCATCATCACCTCTTGCGAAAAGAGGAAGGATTTCGTGGCTACTTTGATGATCATAACCTAACCAACAAAATCGAAAAAATGGACATAAGAAAAACCAGTAGGAATGCTGTCAAAAAAGAGATTTCGCTACTGTTACAAAATTTCAGTGATATCAAAGTTATTTTTGTGACGAATTCCAAAGTATCAATTGTGGCAAATTGTTTGATTGACTCAAACAGGGACATAATCCTAATTGGTTATGATTTTTTGAAAGAAAATATCGGATATCTTGAAGATGAAAGAATTAATTTCCTGATTTGCCAAAAGCCCGCAGAGCAAGCCTTCAAGGGGATTATGGCATTATATAAACACTGTGTACTCAAACTTCCCGTTGAAGAAAACACATTTATGCCAGTAGATATAATCATGAAGTCTAACTATAAATATTATAACAACTAAATTTTTATTTCTTGCGAACAATGTTTTCAAACAAAAAATTCAAAAGCAGATTGCTAAACTTTGTAGTATATATATTAGGTGTTGTTCAAGGGTGAATTATTGCATGAATGTCATTCCAGAAAAATAGAGGCGCGAACGAACTTTATATGGTTTTAGCTTACCTTGCTTTATCCATTCATATATGGCAGGTCTCGTAACTTCAAAAATAGTACAGACTTCGCCGATTTTGTACAGGGGTTTATATGTTAGGATCATGCTGACTAACAATATCTCCAGGCACATCATCTAAAGCATCTTCCGTTTATATCCAGGTAGCCACACTAAAATCTTCTGTTCCTAATTGCGTTTTGGGATTGGCGGGAATCTCCATCCAGGCGCTGCGTCCATCAAAACCTGTAGCAGAATTTTTTTTCACATTAGGACCTTCGGCATTTAATTGAAGGGGTCCGGGCCTTACAGTATTAAGATTATTACCTGACCTTTCCATGATACCGCCGGACAATTCCCAATACCCTATTGATCCCTGCTCAAGAGCTATTTTATTTATTTTCTTTGTTGGGCAAGACACGGGGAGTAAGGCCAAATATCGATAATCAATAAAGTTAAACTGCTTAAATTGAGAGATGAAACCAGTTTATATTTTCATTTCTATTTTGATAGATGGTGGATTGCTGATCACCCTTTTTGTCATTTACGTGCGTGTTTGACCACCCAATGAACTCCCTTAGCAATACGATCTTCCACATTGCCTGCCCATCTCCAGGCGGGATGGCCGTATTCATCGAGATGTGGCCCACCCTCATAACCTCCTTCTTCCCAAACACGACGTGAAGGGATGTAGGCTACCATTGTATTGGTGTAGCCTAAAACCCAGGTGGAGCCTCCCCCGAACTCGCGTTTGAAGCGAAGCGAATAATCCACCACTGATTCTCCACCAGTTCCAATCAAAAGTATTTCTTTACCAAGCTGCCAGGCTTGTACCGGATAATAATGATAGGCCTTAGGAAATTTAATATCCTTATCAATCATTCTTAGCATGCGCCTGGCCCAGCGCGCCTGTATGTCATTGCTGTCGGTGGTTATGGGGAGTAACTTCTCTTTTGTTACAGCTTCTTCATAATCAAGATCTACAAATTTGAAGGCTGTTTGCAGTCTGGATGAAATAGGTTGCATCGGTTTGGCTACTACTTCTTCTACCGCATTCGATAACATTTTACCGTATTTCTCACATAGCTCTACCGTACGACGTGGCAGCGGATTCTGGTCTCCTCCACAGGCATTAAAAAACATGGCTGTAACGCCCGGGTACCGGTTCTCCAGATCAATTTGCGCGAATCCCGGATAATCGCCTGACCATAAATTACCGGATAAAGTAGTGGGGTGGCAGGCATATCCAAAGAGAATTGCCATAAGGTCTCCCTTTGTATTCCTCACAGATAAGACAGGAACATAATGATCGGTAACTCCTTTAAGCGGTTGTCCTGATGCCAGTAATGCAGGCACTTCTGATTCCACATTATCCCGCCTGTTAACCGCAAAAGTGCAAAGCCCTTCTCCTTTGAAAATTTGTGCAGGTTGCAAGTTTTTTAATGCTTCATCTACGGCATCCACGATTTGTCCTTCCATCCAATCGGAATATTCATCTACTAGTTTTCTTTGCTGATCATCGCTTGGATAATAATCTACCAGATCACCTCTAAGACATGGCCCGGAATGATTGTGAGAAAACGTCAGCATGAATTCAGAACGATCGAGTTGAAAACGTTCATCTAGTTTTTTGTAAAGGCTTTCATAAATCGTTCTGGACATACCCTGATTATCTGTGGTAACCATAACCACTCGTTTACCATTCCTACTTTTAAGAGCCAAGACCTTTGCCCATATATCAGTAAGTTTTCCTTCAGCGGGACGTTTCGTTCCATATCCCGCCAGCCACACATCAGTTGTGGGTGTAATGACACGTCGGGCAATTCCTACCATCCACTTCATGTCTTCGGCAGGAGGAGTATGGGCTGTTTCTTCCTTTGCACCTTTATTGGCCTCTATTGTTTCTCCAAAAGAGGGAAGACTACCTGAAAGAAAAATAGTAATCAAACACCATGATATTGTCTTGATAAATTTGTACTTAATGAAGTAAATATCTCTTTTCTCCATGTCTAAAATTAATTCCTGAAATAGACTGATCAAAAAACGATTTATTCCCAAATGCATCACATTTTTATTTTAGCTTTTTATTTATTTCTGCATGTGCTGTTTGACGATTTACTTTCCTCTTTTTTATTCATTCTTTGTTTCAGCAATGTTTCGACAAAAATGAAAATGCTTCAAAAATAAAAGTAAGTTTAAAACGCTATTGCAGGCACCAAAAGATTTTGGGGAAGCCTACAAATTAGAGAAGGCCACCGCACAGCACATACTCCAATAATGATTCATTAAAAATTGAATTGGGCTGCTTTTGTACTGAGCTAAAAATCATACTCCGGCTTCCATTTCTGTACGGTATGCGTGTACAAGGCATTGTTAGCAAGGTGCACCGTTACCGCTGCTTTCGCGCCTTGTGCAACATCAATCATAGGTTTTTTATTTTCTGTAATGCATTTATGGAAATCAGAAAAGGCATACCAGGTAGGATCTTTCATGGGTTCATTAAAGATCGAGAGCCCACCGTCTTTTCTCCATTCTATCTTTGTAGCGCCAGCAACAC
>JBDSGZ010000112.1:0-5835 GCA_039918735.1 Ginsengibacter sp. | reverse complement strand
AAGTTAAATGAGAAAAGATAGTATGGATTCTAAAATCCATTGGTTTTTTGATAAAGCCACCAAGTGGCAGAAAGAATATGAAAAACTTAGAAGCATTGTTCTCGATTGCGGGCTTACCGAAGAGTTGAAGTGGGGTTGCCCTTGCTATACGTTTTCCACTGCATCAGGACAAAGAAGTAACATCGTTTTAATACATGGATTTAAAGAATATTGTGCGTTGTTGTTTTTCAAAGGTGCATTGTTGAATGATGCCCAGCGTATTCTGGTGCAACAAACAGAAAATGTGCAGTCAGCGCGACAGGTGAGATTTATCAGCGTTCAGGAAATTGATAAAATGAAAGCTGCGCTGAAATCCTACATCTATGAGGCCATTGAAGTGGAAAAGACAGGCTTGAAAGTAGAATTAAAAAAGACGAAAGAATACAAGATTCCTGTAGAGTTTCAACAGCAATTAGATAAGAGTCCTGCCTTGGAAACTGCTTTCAAAGCTTTAACCCCTGGCCGGCAAAGAGCATACCTTCTCTATTTTTCTGCTCCGAAACAATCCAAAACACGGGAGGCAAGAGTTGAAAAATATACGCAGCCAATTCTAAATGGAAAGGGATTGAATGATTAATGCTTTGAATGAAAACCGAATTTCATCACATTAAAACAGTAACACATGACCTTACTTAATTATTAGCTTTGCTTAAAAAAAACACATGACAAACAACAGCGTAACATTACACAGAGTTCTTAAATCCACCCCTGAAAAAATTTATCGTGCTTTTACCGAAGCAGATGCCATAGCATCGTGGATTCCTCCGAATGGGTTTATATGTGTTGTCCACAATATGGATGTAAATCCAGGAGGCAATTACAATATGTCCTTCATCAATTTTACTACAGGCAAGAGACATTCTTTTGGCGGAAATTATCTTGAGATCAAGTCCAATGAGTTTTTAAAATATACCGATAAATTTGATGATCCTAATTTGCCGGGAGAAATAATCACTTCTGTTTGGCTCAGGAAAGTTTCATGCGGTACTGAGCTTAAGATAGTACAGGAGGGCATTCCAGCGGCAATACCGGCTGAAATGTGTTACCTGGGATGGCAGGAGTCTTTAAAAAAATTAGCGAACTTGGTTGAACCTAATATTCCGGATGCTTGATTTAGCTGTAGGAGCATTTTTATTTTAACGAGTCAATCATGAATTTTAAAAACGATAAAAGGAAATTGCCACAGGAACTAGTTAAAGAAATACTGAGTGTTTTGAAAATCCGTTTTGAGAAAAACACAAACCGTCATAACGGTCTCGAATGGGCTAAAGTACAATCAAAACTAGATAATGCTTCCGACGCAAAATTGTGGTCGCTCAATGAGATGGAGAGAACCGGTGGTGAACCGGACGTTGTTGAATTTGACAAAAAGAAAGCTGAATATATTTTTTATGACTGCTCTCCTGAAAGTCCTAAAGGCCGTCGAAGCCTTTGCTACGACAGTAAAGCGCTTGATGACCGGAAAGAATTTAAACCGGCTGACAGTGCGATCGATATGGCTACTTCAATGGGCATTGAAATTTTGACCGAAGAACAATATAGAAAGTTGCAGGAACTCGGAAATTTCGATACAAAAACTTCGAGCTGGATAGAAACCCCTGATGATATTCGCAAACTTGGTGGCGCTCTCTTTTGTGATCGTAGATACAATAAAGTCTTTGCGTATCACAATGGTGCAGAATCCTATTATGCCGCCAGGGGATTTCGTGGCTCCTTAAAGGTTTGAATTTTTCGAGCACAATAACTGACCATTTTTAGCCAGACCTTAAAACAAATTTATTCTCGTTTCATTCTACTCATTTGCCAGTGAGGTTGCATCGCTTTTTTCGAACGACGTGACAAAAGATAAAACCAACTCGTCAAATTCAGCTTCTCCTCCAAACAAAAACTTATGACGCATTGGAAAGACATAAATAGGGAGATGCTGCAATTGCGTTTCATATTTTGAAAGCCGCACGCCGTCTTTTTCGGTCGTAAGAATCATTTTCTTGCCAGATTGAATTTTTGAAAACTGTTCCTTAATTTCCTGCAGATCATCCGTCGTAAAAATGTGATGATCTTTGTAGAATAGTACTTCGTAGGAAGCTGAGTAAGATGTGAGGACATCTTGCAGAGGTTTTGGATTTGCTATTCCACAGACGAGCAGGATGTCAGTTTCTGGTTCAAGAAATTTCTCTTCCCCTGAAAAAAGATGGTATGGACTTCCATATTCAATTTTTGTAAAAAACACTTTTTGATGAGGCAGTGGGTCCAGTTCCATTTCGATCTCTTCTTTTTCCGAAGTCTTCAAATGTGATTTACATTTTGTCACAATAATTATATCCGCTCTTTTGCTGCTACTTCTTGTATCACGCAAGTCTCCTGCAGGAAAAATAAAATCTCTCGGGTATAAGTTATTATAGTCTGTGAGCAGGATATTTAAACCTGCATTTATTTCCCTGTGTTGAAAGGCATCGTCCAGGATGATCACATCGGTTTCTGGCCTTGTATGCAAAAGTTGAGGCACACCCACAATCCTCTGTTCGGCTACCGCAACAGCTATCCCTGGAAATTTTTTATGAAGCTGCATCGGTTCGTCCCCGATCTCAAGCGCGGTCGTATGTGCTTCGGCGATAGCAAATCCGCGGGTCTTGCGTTTATATCCCCTGCTCAATGTAGCAACGTTAAACTTTTCCTTCAGCAACCTTACCACGTATTCGGTCATCGGGGTTTTGCCCGTTCCGCCCACGGCAAGGTTTCCCACACATATAATTGGGAAATTAAAAGAAACGGAACCAATTACTTTTTTATCGTACAGTTTGTTTCTTATCCAAATAATAAACCCGTACACAATTGAAAGTGGAAATAATATAAACCGAAAGCTTTTTAACATGAATATGGAAATGTATTAGCTGATGAATTTTGATCTTGATTTAAAAAGATATACATCCTCCGGAGTTACACAATAATTCAGGCGTATATCGAATTGCTTCCTGTCGTCTATCTGTTCTTCCGGTTCAAAAAGGCTTAAGCCAATCTTGATTACATCTTCGCGGCATTCTTCAAGAAACTTATCGTAATAGCCTTTGCCATAGCCAACCCGGTATCCGTTTTTATCGAACGCTAACAGTGGATCCAGTACAAGGTCAATTTCTTCAGGACTGATCTTAATACCTGTTGATGGCTCAGCAATTCCGTAAAAATTTTCAATCATTTCTGTGTCTTCCTGGAAATGAAAGTGTTCCATTTTTCCAGAGGCCAAATCGACTTTAGGAACTAGGATTTTTATGCCAGGATTTTGAAACTTAAGAAATTCTATGAGATGAAATGTTTCTACTTCCCCCAGCTTTTGCGATGCGACATAGGTATGTGCAACGGATAAAAAAGGTAAATCAATCTTTTGAAAATTGATCAGGATCAAGTCAGTCTTTATCGCAACTTCCCTGGCGGTGAGCTCTTTTCTTTTTTGTTTGTATAATATTCTCAGTTCCTGCTTTGTCATAAAAACTTTTGCAGTTTCGGAAAGATTTTATCCGCCTCCTGCTTCACAGTCTCACGCGTTACTTCAGCTAACTGACCTATCGAAGCGATCAACGGATAACCGCTCCAGTCAGCTATTTCGTGTTCATAATTCATGAAAGCCCCGGTAAAGATCCAACCTGCAACCTCTACCCTTTCCTGCTTCAATACCGCTGCGGTGAGCAGAGAATGATTAATGCTTCCCAATTCATTCTTACTCACAATTATAACCTTTGCTCTCATTCTTTTTATCAGATCCAACACGAAACGTTTCTTATTCAGGGGCACCATCAATCCACCAGCACCCTCAATGATAAGCCTGTTTTTCGTCGCAGGTAGATTCTTGATTATTTTTTTGATACTGATGTGTACAAGGTCAGCTTCAGCCGAAATGTGAGGCGAAGCCGGCATTTTAAGTTTATACAATTCAGGATGAATAATGGTCTTGCGATTTGAAATCAAATCGAGCATCGTCAGCGAATCTGTTCCGTCTTCATAACCGGCTTGCACCGGCTTCCAATAGTCTGCCTGCAATGCTTCAGTTACAATTGACGCGACTACTGTTTTACCAACATCTGTTCCTGTTCCTGTTATAAAAATCGTTTCCAAGCTATTGATTTATAAATATTGAAAAAATTGTCGTGCCGTAATTTCTCATGGTCTTAAACATTGGCTCCTGTTCGAAATTATTAGCCGGTGTATGTTCCAGAACAAACCATCCATTCTTTTCGAGCAGATTATTTTTCCTGATTATCATCGGCAACTCACCTATTTCCTTTAATGCGTAGGGAGGCCCTGCAAAAATAAATCCATACTTTTCACTGCAATTCTCCAGGAAATGAAAGACATCCATTTTAAAAACTCTCGCATTTTTAATATCAAGTTCTGCCAGGGTTTTTTGGATGAATGCAAACATTTTCGGATCCTTTTCTACGATGGTCAGATCAGTAGCTCCTCTTGACGCAAGTTCATACGATATGCTTCCAGTACCTCCGAAAATATCAAGTGTTTTTAGTCCTTCTAAAGTCAAATTATTTTCCAGGATATTAAACAATCCTTCTTTTGCAACGTCCGTGGTGGGCCGTGTAAAAGGCATCTTGCCAGGAGGATTTATTTTTCGTCCTCCATATTTACCTGTAATTATTCGCATGAAGCTTGCGCAAAAAAATGGCTAAAGTAATGAGAAGGAAATATTGCCATATTCTCTGAAAAGGCAATGCCCTGCGGAGGCTGGGACAAATTCACTTCTTCAAAATATTTGTAAATTTCTTTAAAGAGTGCAGAATCTTTTTCAATGAGTCCGCTTACTTCCACTGGTATGTTTTTGATTTCAAATTGCCTGCAAATATTGAGCAGCGTGTATGAAATGTCTTCCGGGGTCTTGTAAAAAAAAGTATTCAAAAGCTGCAGATTCCCGTCTTTTGCCAGCATGAGCACAATCTTTTGAGGGTAAAATATTACTGAAAGTTTATTCTCTCCTGCCGCGAGGTTCTTCATCAGCCCGGTGTATTGATGACCTGAAACCGCCGAAGGAAACCGCCTGCCAATTTCAGCGATCAGATCTACAGGCACGCCGTAAATATTGTACGTTTTTTTTTCAATGATCATATCAGTCAGGATGACATTGTTTCCCGAAAGATCACCGTGAATAAGATTGAGGACTTTTGCATTCCTGTTAGAATCATACAGATGAAACGGGATCAGCACACTTACTGGCACGGAATACACAATACAAGTTTTTTTGAAATCGTAAATCAGCAGTCCCTGGTCTTCGAAAATTTTATTAAAAATTATATTGCAGTTCCCGTGAACGTTTGGATTAAAATGGTATACTCCTAATGCGACCACGGTATTCTCAATATCATCCTTTACCAGGTATGAAAATCCATCATTGCTTACCTCGCAGATAAGATCACAATTCGCCGGATTGAATTCATCATTTCGTATTTCAAATGCAGGTTTCAATACTTTCCAATTATTGTTGTATTGAAGCAATAATAGAATTTTTTTCTGAGTCTTACGATGTGAAATTGATAGCCGCATAATCCCTTTCTATTTCGCAACAAGTCTTCTAATTCTTTTTCTTAGCTTTGCCAACCAAAAAAAGAGTGATGACGAACAGAACGTTTACCATGATAAAACCTGATGCCACCCGCAAAGGTCATACAGGAGCTATTTTAGCAAAGATTAATGATGCAGGCTTTCGGATAGTCGCTATGAAGATGACCCATCTTTCAAGCGCCAAAGCCGGAGAATTCTATGAAGTACATAAAGAGAGACCTTTTTATGGTGAGCTTG
>JBDSGZ010000111.1:0-7285 GCA_039918735.1 Ginsengibacter sp. | reverse complement strand
GCTTTCATCAAGGTTCTCAACAGCCCCGGCTCAACTGTAGTGCTGGATCAGCCGCTGCTGATTGTTTCAGGAAATTGTGAAACTAAATTCAATCTCAAAGCACTCCTCATCATTGTAAGTAAATTATTTTATTTAAAGGACAATGATCTCGTGGTGAATACCCGCTCGATGTACTCGGGAACAAAAAGAGAAATTCCTGTGCAGTTCCTTTTTGACGATGCCACTGATGTGGATCACTTTCATTATTTCAAGAATAAGAAAACAAATGATGGAATATTGATGGCTTTAAAGGCAACAGGTACCGCCCTCGTACCCGGCTTTAGTTTGCTCGATTCAAGCACCATAGCAGCAATGGACAGGAACGCTCTGTTGAAACTTGATGGTGGAAAAATCTTCTCCGATACTGTCACAGGAACGAAGCCTATTGCAATCGTACTGCCTGGTATCATGGGTTCTAATCTTTCAAACGAGGAGAATACGATTTGGATAAATTACCTGAGATTCCTGGCAGGAGGATTGAAGAAGCTTGATATTAAATCAACTGATATCAAGGCGCCATCCATTGTTAGTACGTCATATAAACAACTTGTCAATTATCTTTCTTCCGATTATGATGTCGTAACATTTCCTTTCGACTGGCGGATCCAGCTCAATAAAGTTGCAGCGACTTTAAATGACAAAATCATTAAATTATTAGCATTCCGTCAACCGATAAAAATAATTGGCCATTCGATGGGAGGTGTATTGGTGAGAGATTTCCTGATCAACTATCCTGATACGTGGAAGAAATTAAATGATTCAGATGGGTTCAAGCTTTTGTTTCTTGGCGCTCCGTTGGGAGGGTCTTATCGCATTCCATTCGTGCTAATGGGCAGGGATGCCATCATCGAAAAGCTGGCTAAGATTGATATTTTTCATACAAAGAAAGATTTATTGGGAATGTTTTCCGGAATGCCCGGCTTGTTAAGCCTGCTTCCTGTTGCTGTGGATGGAGAGCCTGATTTTGCAGATCCTGCGACATGGCAGCAAATGATTGAACCATTAGGTGACTGGCCGGTTCCGGGTGCCACTGATCTCAAAGATTTCAAAAAATATCGGGATAACATCCTTGTTACTCTTGACAGCATTGATTTCAAGAATGCCAGTTACATCGCAGGGAAAGACAGCTCGACGCCCTGCGGATACAGAATTGATACGACTAATTCAGGAAAGGAGCTCGTGTTCCTTAGCACCACCGAAGGAGACCAAAGTGTAACATGGGAAAGCGGTATTCCTAAAAAAATGATCGAAGAAAATTCAGTTTATTATGTAAATGTTTCTCACGGTGCTCTTGCGAATGAGCCTTCGATATTTAAAGGAATTTCAGAAATTATTGCTTCGGGAGCTACAAGCTCATTGAGTAAAATACGGCCGGAAACACGGGGAGGTAAGAAGATATTTAAAACTCCGGACCAACATGATTTTGACATTACACCCGAAGGAGTGGAAAATACGTTGCTCGGACTTGACACGAAGGCCAAGGACCAGGTTGTCGGAGAAATGCCGCTACGGGTAAGAGTTAGTAATGGCGATCTGCGATATGCATCCTATCCTTTGCTGGCTGGACATTTCCAAAGTGATGGCATCCTGAGCGCGGAAAAGCAAATCGATGGACTCATGCATTTTGCTTTATCTGAGATGAAGAACCTTTCTTTATATCCTGGCGAGATAGGGACTAGCGAATCGTTTATTCAATGCGATAATGATTTTAATGGGGCGATCATTGTGGGTCTCGGTTCATCAGGATCCTTTTCCGCATATCAGCTCACGCTAACAGTAGAGCAGGGTGTTAGCAAATACCTGCTAAACCTCGACAGGAATGAAACTGCCCTTAGAAATGTGAACGAAAATGCAGGAGATGTTGGAATTTCATCATTGATAATTGGCAGTGGTTATGGCGGGCTTTCCATCGAAGATTCATTAAGGGCGATTATGCAGGGCGTACAAAATGCCAATGTGAAAATGAAAAAAATTCGTCCGGAGTTTTCCAGAACCGTGCAATACCTGGAATTTATAGAGCTATATGAAGATGCTGCATTAAGTTGTTTTTATTCACTCAGCAAAATTGAAAAAGAAGAGAGTTCCTCTCTGAAGGTTGTCAAGGATACGAAGAAAATGAAAATCCTGCTTGGGTCAAAAAAGCGTATTCCATCGCAAAATTCAGACGGATGGTGGAATAGGATAACAGTTCAGTTAGAAAAGGGAGACCATCTTTCTACAGGTTCGCAAGCTTTACTTTTCAATGCCTCCACCGGCGGCGCGAGGGAACAGCAGCGCAAACTATATAGCAGTCCTAAGATAATTGACAAGATTATTGAAGATATTTCTTCCAGCAACATGTGGTCACCGGAGTTAGCAAGAACAATATTCGAGCTATTAATACCGAACGATTTTAAAGACCAGCTTACCCGTCAGTGCAACATAAACTGGATCGTTGATAAATACACAGCATCTTATCCGTGGGAACTGCTCCAGGATAGAATAGCCGACTCCATTCCACTATGTGTGAATGCAGGAATGATACGGCAGCTTGCTACACAGGATGACCGTGTGAAAATAAATCCTGTGACAAAGAATACTGCGTTGGTGATTGGAGATCCATTTCTCGATGGCTATGTGACGCAGTTGCCGGGTGCTTATGCAGAAGCAGAAATGGTGGCAGCAACACTTACAGCAAATAGTTTTCAGCCTCAATTAATTTTAAGAGGTTCAGCTCCTGCTATCATCAAAAATCTTTTCGCCGATGATTATAAAATAATTCATCTCGCAGGCCATGGTAATTTTAGCCCGGATGCGCCGGAGACTTCCGGCATGGTGATCGGCAAGGAAGTGTTTCTGACAACCGCAGAAATTGCACAGATGAGTATGACGCCAGAACTGGTTTTTGTGAACTGTTGCTTTCTTGGTAAAACAGAAGGAGCAGCAGAGGAACTTTACCAGAGCCGTTACAAACTGGCTGCTAACATTGGAACGCAATTAATTGAGAATGGCGTGAAAGCTGTGGTGGTGGCAGGATGGGCTGTAGATGATGCTGCTGCGATGGATTTTACCAGGACTTTTTATTCATCAATGTTTGAGGGTGATACTTTTGGGGAGTCGGTGCATAAGGCACGAAAAGTCATTTATGACAAATACCATACTGCTAACAATACATGGGGCGCTTACCAGTGTTATGGAGATCCATTTTACAGGTTCGATACCAGGCACCATCAGAACAAAAAATATGCTCCCGTTTTTGTGATAGCAGAAGAGGCGGAGATAGCGCTGAATAATCTTGATCATGAAATGGGTATGGGACACTATGATGAAAACGAATTGCTTTCAAGACTCCAGGCCATTTCCGATGCAGTGGATAATGCAGCTCTTCGTACTGCTAAGATTACCGAGAAGGAGGCATTTATTTATGCTGACATGTATTACTATGATAAAGCAATTGAGAAATTTCAACTAGTGATGACGGCTGAGGCTGCTAATTTTTCTGTGCGGACGTTGGAAAAATATTGTAACGTTCGTGCGAAGAAATGTGTAAACGATTTTCTTGCCGGCGGTAATCCTAAAAAATTGTTGAAGGAAATGGATGCAGTGATAAAAGATCTCACAATGCTTCTTGATATCAGCCAAACATCGGAACGGTATAGCCTTATTGCAAGCGCCTTTAAACGAAAATTAATTCTTTCATCGAGCCTGGCTGCGAAAACAAAAGCGATCGGGCAAGCCGCATATTTTTATATGAAGGCTCACACTTCTCCTAAGAATAGCAATCCTGCCTATTCGCTTTGCAACTGGATGGAGATGGAAAACATACTTGTGTTGCTTGGTGATCGAAAATGGAATGAAGAGATCACTGTTGGAAAAGAGTCTTATAAATTATTTAGTGAAGAACATGCATTGAGTGAATTAAAAAAGACAAGATCCGTTTTATCAAAAAATGATGATGATATGGATTACTGGAATCTTTTATCCATCTCTAACATTGACCTATGCCGTTTGATTATCGATCTGGCCTGCAGCACTGATGAAAAGCTTTGGGATGATGCCCTGCTTTCTTACAGGAAGGTGTGGTCAAAAGCCGGATCGAAAGGAACCAGGCTTTCCGAAGTAGAACATTTGGAACTGCTATCTGATGGATTGGCGCAAAGTAAAAAACGCGATGTGGTGAGATTAAAAAAGAAGATAGACAATCTCAAAAATGAATTGATTAAAATAAGCTGACATCGAAAATGAATTGGAATTCCTATTGAGAGTTTTCCTTCGCCTGGATGTCACAAAACAACTCGACGGTATATCTGCCCCAATGGTGGATCTAATAAAAACAATTACTGTTTTACAAGAGTGAAAAGTCCTGTTTCTCCTGTGGTTTATATTGTATAAGTTCCGCTGATCAAAGTGCCACTCTGAGAAACCATTCCTTTTCCGGAAGTGTTAATGCCATTCAAATTCAAATAAATTTCTACGGAATTGCCTTGTATGTTTCCAGTTCCAGAACTGATATATTGTCCTGCCAAATAAATATCAATTCGCAATTCATTTTGATTTTGACTGATGTTATAAGTATAAATAACTCCTTCATCGTTTTCTATCCAGGTGCCGGCAACATTTGCTATGGCGTTTGTAGCAGGTTCTTCATCCACAAAGTTTTGACCAGCATTATTTTGACCAGGCGTATTTCCGGGCGCTGAATTTTCAACAGGGTAGGTCGGCTGAAAATTATTTTCCTGCGGTTGGTCGGCTTTATCCATCAATACTCCCACGGTAATCAGCATGCCAATCAACACAAACACCCACCAGGAGTTTTTTTTCCACCATCCATTCTTTGTATCATGCCCATTAATTTTTTCTTTATCCTTTGGAGCAACTCCGAGTTTTATAAGAAAGTCCACCAATTGAGATGTGTCATAGTCCCAACGCTTATTGCTAATCTCGTATGATTGCCTGAGTAACAGTGGTTGCAAGTCTACAGGTAGTTCATTTTCTTCCGGCAACTCCGCGCCATCAACCAAAACGGGTACCACTCTGATATCTCTTTGCAGCGCGCTACTTATTTCGAGTTTTACCCAATCGTTAGGGTTTTTTATTCTTGAAGCGTTTTCATCGCCAGTCTTACCAAGCCAATGGGGACCAATGATAGCAAGCATTACATCGCATGACTCCAGTGATTTAGAAATAGCTTTTGTGAAATCCACACCAGGCTCGATCTTGTCGATATCTATGAAAATCTGGTCGCTGGCGAAATTCTGTTTGAGTTTATCCACGAGTCTGCCGGTCTCACCAGCAGTATCATGCACCCTGTAGTTGATGAAAATATTTTTCTTTTTTTGCTGAAGACTCCTGGTAAACCCTGAAAAATTCATACACAAAAGTTTATAGATGTCAGGGAGCGGTTATTCTAAATTACAATTTTGGCGGCAATTAGATCAGAAGTATTTTGGAGTACTTTCTTGAGAAATGGTAGCCAAGACCTTCGCCTCTTCATCATTCAAAAACAAACAGGACTGCAGTTCTTTGAAAGTGAAAATATGAACCGGTAATCCGCAGCCTACAAAATATTGTCATAAGGGAGAAGATTGAAATAAATATTCAATTCTATCGTTATTGGACGGGCATGTTTTAGAAAAAAAACTACAGAGTATTTAACAGAGATTGCTTTTATGGCCAATAACCAGGTGCTTTAGTTTAATCCATTATCGCTAAAAAACTACAGGATGAATTTTACGACGGATATCGCTAATCTCTTTTCGCAGCGATACTTTAAATCCGTGTATTTACAAGGCTTGGCTTTCATGCTGAGAGTTTGGGTGATTGCATTTCTCCTTCTTTCTTTTTCATCCCGCTCTTCTGCACAATTATCAGGAGCCTTAACTATTCCCGGAGATTATGCAACCGTTTCTGCCGCAGTAACAGCATTAAACGCTGCAGGAGTTGGAGCCGGTGGTGTTAGCTTTAATATCGCAGCAAATTATACTGAAACGATAACAGCCACGATTTCTCTTACAGCAACCGGCACGGCTGCCAATACCATTGTCTTTCAGAAAGATGCTTCTACAACCGGAGCAAACCCCTTGATAACTGCATACACCGGAGGCGTGGGTACACCTGCTACTGCCACCCAGGATGGCATTTGGCGTTTACTGGGTAGTGATTATGTGACTATAGATGGAATAGATCTAAAGGAAAATGCTGCGAATACAACAAATCCATCTACAATGGAATATGGGTATGTCCTGTATAAAACCGCTGCTACAAACGGCTGCCAGTTTGTGAGTATTAATAATTGCGTTGTTACATTAAACAGAATTAACAATGAAGCGGGTACAGCACCAATGGTCGACGGGTCAACCGGAATTTTGTCGGCTAACTCAACCGCCACGGCAGCCACCACGATTATAGCCGTAACTTCTTCAGCCGGAACCAATTCAAACAACAGTTTCTACAATAATAAAATTCAAAACTGCAACACTGGGATCGCTTTGATCGGATATGCAGCAGCTTCACCTTTTTCATTGGCTGATCAAAATAATGATATTGGAGGTGCAACAATTGCGACAGGAAACAGTGTCCTGAATTTTGGAGGTGCTGCGGGGGCAACTGTAGCAGCGGTGGGAATCAGGACCTTGGCTCAATACGGTTTAAACGTATCCTATAATACCATCAACAATAATAACGGATCGGGAGTTAACCATGAAACAGCCATACGCGGCATTTATATAAACACCGCCACCAGTGCAGCGTCCGATATTACCAACAATATCATTACCCTAAAAAGTGCAGCCACTACTTCGGTTATAACCGCGATTGAAAACGCTTCAGGATCAACTGCTGTTGGTAATGAAGTAAACATCAGCAATAATACAATTACCAATTGTACCTATAGCACTGCTACAACGGGAAATTTTTATGGTATATATAATACAGCTACGGCGGCCATACTAACGGTTGCTAATAATATCTTTTCAAATAATTCGACAGCAGCTACTGCAACGGGCTTTTATTATCCTATCTGGAATGGTGGAGCTGTTGTTAACACCATAAGCATTGATAATAATAATATCAGCGGTATTACTTTTACTGCCGCCACTTCAGTACCGTTTATCGGAATATACAATTCCGGGGGAGGTGCCGCAGCAAGTTTATCCATTAGTAATAATGATATAAGCGGTATAAATTATTCAGCGCTTTCCACTGCCGCCAATACGTATGTTATAAACAGTGCCACTACGTTATCACAATTTATCAGTTCAAATAAATT
>JBDSGZ010000110.1:0-9737 GCA_039918735.1 Ginsengibacter sp. | reverse complement strand
CACGTTGATTTTTGACGGAGAAAAAATTCCCGTCACAAACACCAAAAAGGAAAATGAACTTATCATTCATTTTACAGAAAAAATTCCTGCGAACCCTGGTGTAAAAGTGATTGCGAGAGTGGATGTAGAAAAACGAAAAAAGACCGAGGTTCATCACAGCGCAACACACCTCTTACATGCAGCTTTGCGCAAAGTGCTGGGGAATCATGTTCAGCAAAAAGGAAGTCTTGTGAATGAAGAATACCTGCGTTTTGACTTTTCTCATTTCAGTAAAGTTTCGAACGAAGAAATAAACCGGATTGAATCACTCATCAATGAAAAAATCAGAACAGATATTCCTGTCAACATAAGAGAGATGCCTAAAGAAAAAGCGATGGCACTTGGCGCTATGGCATTATTTGGAGAAAAATATGGCGACAAAGTGAGAGTGGTAACAATGGATGAATCATATTCTATTGAACTTTGCGGTGGTACACATGTAGGTCGTACTGGTGAACTTGGATTTTTTAAAATAATTGGTGAGACCGCAGTGGGAGCAGGTTTAAGAAGGATTGAAGCATTAAGCGGAAAGGCCGCAGAAGATTTTATACAAAAGGAATTTGATTTACTCCGCGTCGTTCGTGAAACGCTTCGCAATCCAAAGGACCTGGATAAAGCAATCGAAAACTTGTCTGCAGAAAACAGCGAATTGAAAAAGCAATTAGAAAAAGCTGAGACAATCTATCTTGATTCGCTTGTAAAGGATTTATCCAAAGAAGCAGAAGCTATCGGAGAAATAAGTTTTATTGGGAAGCAGGTAGAGGTTAAAAATGCGAATGCTTTAAAGAAACTTTGCTTTGATCTCGTTCATCATTTTAAAGGTTCGGCCGTTGTGTTATTGGCTGCAGTCATAGATCAAAAGCCCTTTATTGCTCTGGGCATCGATGAAGAGTTAGTAAAGCGGAAAAACCTCGACGCCTCTTCCATTATTAAAAACGAAATCGCTTCTTTGATAAAAGGAGGTGGTGGCGGTCAGAAAACACTGGCAACAGCCGGAGGACAGGATGCAAGCAAACTCAGCGATGTTTTTGAAAAAATGAAATCGCTACTTCAGCAACTATAGACGTAAGTCTTCCGCCATCTTAGTAATAAGACTATAGGTTGAAAGCAAAAACGAACAATAACCTATGACTTTTGAAATGAAGATTATCCGTCCTGTAAATAGTGCAGATCTTTAGTTTATCAATCGTTAAATAACGTATCAGCTCATAGAAAAAATTTCTAGTGATTTTAAGGTTCTATGAATAAAAGGCTTCCGTAGATGGTAGCTTTTTCTTTTGTTTAAGTTTTGATGAGAGGAAGTGGTAAGCTCTTTTCATAACTTCGCGGCATGTCAGCGAGTGATAAATACGAAGCCGTGATAGGTTTGGAAGTGCATGCGCAATTACTTTTGAAGAGCAAATTATTTTGCGGAGACGATACATCTTTCGGGGAACCACCCAATACTAATATCAGCCCGATTTCTCTTGCTCATCCGGGAACATTGCCTGTTATGAATGAAAAGGCGATAGAATTTGCGATCAGGTTAGGGCTTGTTTTCAATTGCGAAATTGTTCGTGATAATTATTTTGCCAGGAAAAACTATTTCTATCCTGACCTTCCCAAGGGCTACCAGGTTTCCCAGCATACAACTCCTATCTGCCGGAACGGCTTTGTTTCAATTAACAGCAGCGGCATTGAAAGAAATATTTTGTTAAACAGGATTCACATTGAAGAAGATGCAGGCAAGAGCATCCACGATGCTGATGAAAATTATACCTGCATTGACTTGAACCGTGCCGGAGTTCCTTTGCTCGAAATTGTTTCCGAACCAGACATGCATAGTGCTGAAGAAGCTTATGCCTATGTTACTGAAATAAGAAAGACGGTTCGCTACCTGCAGATCTGTGATGGAAATATGGAAGAAGGCAGCATGCGTTGTGATGCAAATGTGTCCATCCGGTTAAAAGGTGAAAAACAACTCGGTACCAAGGTTGAAGTCAAAAATCTTAATTCGATAAAGAATGTGAAGAAGGCGATCGAATTTGAGATTAACCGCCTGATTTCTTTGAGTGAAAATGGGGAACAAATACAACAGGAAACAAGGAGTTTCGATGCGCCGAACGGTTCCACTTTTTCTTTAAGAAATAAAGAAGAGGCAAATGACTATCGTTATTTTGCCGAACCAGATCTCGCTCCATTCCATATTTCCGAGGGAAAAATAGAATCGATAAAAAAATCATTGCCAGAATTGTCTGCATCTTTCGAAAAAAAATTTGTAGAAAAGTATGCTCTCCCTCCATCTGATGCAAAAGTTATTTGCGATGAACGGGAGACGGCTGTCTTTTTTGAAAATTTGACGACCCACACGAAGAATTTTAAGGCAGCAGCCAATTGGTTGCTTGGTCCGGTCAAGTCGTATCTTAATGAAAAAAATTCATCTATTGAAGATTTTCCCGGTGATCTCGAAGGCTTGTCAAAACTGATAGACCTGGTAGAAAAAGGTGATGTAAGTTTCAGCGTGGCTGCTTCCAAAATATTTCCTGTGTTAATAAAGTCACCCGGTGCAGACCCTCACCGGATTGCGACTGAATTAAATCTTATCCAGGAAAAAAGCGGTGATGCACTTAGCACATGGGTTGATGAAGTGCTTTCAAAGATGCCCGATAAAATTTCAGATTATAAAAAAGGAAAGAAAAATCTTATAGGCCTGTTTGCCGGCGAAGTGAAGAAGTTGAGTAATGGAAAAGCAGATATGCAGGCAGTTAATAAAATACTTATTCAAAAATTAAATCAATAAACATAGCACTCTATGAAAAACATTTTTTTCATCATATTTACCTTATTCCTGGTTGCGTGTGGCAGCAAACAAAAAGAAGGGACTTTCACTTTGCAAGGCACTTTAAAAAATGCGCCCGACCAAAATGTGTTTCTTGAGCAAATTTCTTTTAATCAACAGCCTCCGCAAATAATCGACACCGCAGAAATGAAGAACGGAAAGTTCGAATTGACAACAATAGCGCCAGAGGAAGGATTGTATCGAATTCGTTTTGAAAAAAATGCCGGCTACATTTTCATCAATGATGAGCCTGAGATAAATTTTTCTGCGGACGCCCACGATTCTACACTTGTTTCTGCACGATTTAATTCCCCGGCAAATGTTTCCCTTTCAAATTTTATTATCGCATTAGATTCCATTCATACGATCCTAATAGGACAAGACAGAAATGTCCGCGAACTGCAGCAATCAGGTAATGACAGCATTACCAACACAGCAATGCTACAGTTCGAACAAACTAATGTTGGTTATAAAAAGTTTCTTCGCAGTTATATCGACACTGCTAAAAATCCGGTGGTTGCTTTGTTTGCTTTAAGTTATGCGACGCAGGATCTTGGGATGGATACAGTGAAACAACTGCTGGTGACTTTGAATAAAAAGTTTCCCGGAAGCACTCCAATCGCAGATGTTGGCAAACAGCTTGAACAACCTGCGAGCCCCAGTCTCGGACAGGTCGCTCCCGATTTTACATTGCCTGATACATCGGGCAGTTCGTTCACTCTCAGCTCGCTTCGAGGTAAATATGTGTTAGTTGATTTTTGGGCCAGTTGGTGTGGTCCATGCAGGGAAGAAAACCCGAATGTGGTAGCTGCTTATCAGAAATTTAAAAATAAAAACTTTACGATTCTTGGTGTGTCGCTTGATAAAAACAAAGAAGCGTGGGTGAAAGCGATTAAAGATGATAGCCTGGAATGGAAGCAGGTCAGTGATCTTAAATTCTGGAATAGTGCTCCCGCGGCTCTCTATGATGTACAAGGAATACCCTATAACGTATTACTGGATCCGGAAGGTAAAATTGTTGCGACTGAGCTCAGAGGTCCAGCGCTCCAAAGCAAGTTGAGCCAGTTATTGCAATGATTAAAGTGAGACTAAATAATTCTCATTGCTTTACCGAAGCTTGTAAAGAAAAATGGAAGGATCATCCAAAAATATTGCCTTAAAAAGAAGAGGACAAGAATCAACGCGATAGTTGAAATAATAAAGGCAATCCAATACATGCCGACAGGTTGCGTTTCATTCATTTTTCAAAAAGTTTTATCAAAGATATACATCTTAATGATAAATGAAATCAGTTGGGAACACTTGCTGCATAATTTAAATCGAAATTTTTTCACTTCAATTTCCTGTCTATTTTCTCTACAGAGTTTCGAAGACGAATTATTTATGTCAAAAAGTTTATAGATAATCAGCGTGTTATAAAGCTCTGATAAAAAATTATTCAAAATTTGAAAAATTATTCTCACCTTTCTCCATACCTTCGCAATCCTAAAAAAAAGCCAGGATAGTGGCTATAGTAAACCGGTTTCATCGCAGAACGATGAAACAATTAAAATAAGAAGATGAGCAAATTACATTTCACCACCAAACATGTGAACGAGGCTTCCGTGCAACGTAACTGGCACATTGTTGACGGTACTAATCAAACCGTTGGACGCATGTGCGCTAAAATAGCGTCCGTTCTCCGTGGTAAGACTAAATCATATTATTCGCCCCATGTGGATTGCGGGGACTTTGTTATCGTTACCAATTGTGAGAAAGTAAAATTCACTGGTAACAAACTGGACGAAAAAGTTTATATCAATTACAGTGGTTACCCTGGTGGAAAAAAGGAAGAGCTTGCAGGTGATTTGCTAAAGCGACGTCCCGATGCCATCATTGAAAGGGCAGTTAAAGGAATGTTGCCTAAGAATCGTCTTGGACGAAAGATGTACAAAAAATTGTATGTCTATGCCGGCCCGGAACATCCTCATACAGCACAAAAGCCACAGCCCTTAACTTTCTAAATCAAAAAATATCCCGACCGGGGACGTAAATAAAATAAAATGGAAAAACAAAAGAACGCAGTAGGTCGCAGAAAATCTGCTGTAACAAGAGTGTTCCTTTCTAAAGGTGATGGAAACATTACGATAAATGGCAAGGAGTACAAAGTCTATTTTCCGCTAGTCTATCTTCAGAACCAGGTAGAAGCACCGCTAAAGAGTATTGGTGCTTCGGACAAGTTTGATGTGATGGTGAATGCTACCGGAGGTGGAGTAAAGGGACAAGCAGAGGCCGTAAAACTTGGTATCGCACGGGCTTTGCTGCAGGTGAATCCTGAGTACCGCCCTGCTTTGAAGGAGGCAGGATTGCTCACCCGCGACTCTCGTTCAGTGGAGCGGAAGAAGCCAGGTAAAAAGAAAGCAAGGAAAAGCTTTCAATTCAGTAAGAGATAAAATGGATGCCGGTTGCCGGACAATTGTAAATCTGTCCGGCTGTTTATCATCAAACGTTCAAAAAAAATTTAATAAACTAAAATGGAAAATAATACTTCTTTACAACAGCAACTTTTGGAAGCAGGTGTTCACTTCGGACATTTAAAAAAGAAGTGGAACCCGAAAATGTTGCCATACATTTTTGCTGAGAAAAAAGGGATCCATATAATCGATCTCAATAAAACTGTGGAGGGTCTTCAGGAAGCAGCGGCTGCGTTAAAATCGATTGCCAAAAGTGGTAAGAAAATTATGTTTGTTGCCACAAAGAAGCAGGCTAAAGAAATTGTGACTGAAGGTGCGAAACGGGTTAATATGCCTTTTGTAACAGAACGTTGGTTAGGGGGAATGCTTACAAATTTTAATACTGTCCGTAAGAGTGTAAAGAAAATGCAGAGCATTGAAAAATTACTTAATGATGGTTCGCTTGACAACATTACCAAGAAGGAGCGTCTGACTCTTGCACGTGACAGAGATAAAATGGAGAGAGTTTTAGGAGGTATAGCCCAGATTAGCCGTGTTCCGGCAGCATTATTCATGGTGGATATTGGTCATGAACATATTGCATTGTCCGAGGCAAAACGTTTGAACATTACCACTTTTGGAATGGTAGACACGAATTGCGATCCTAACAAGGTTGACTTTTCTATTCCTGCCAATGATGATGCAACAAAGTCAATCGCAATTATCACTAACTACATTGTAGCTGCGGTAGCAGAAGGACTTGCTGAAAGACAAGCCGAGAAAGATGAAGATCATGAAGAAGTAGACGAGCGGGATACAAATGAAGTTCGGTTTGAAGTAGACAGCGACGAAGATAAAGGTGGTCGTAGAGGTGGTACAGGTGCTGCAGGCGGCAAAGGACGTGGCGCTGCAGGTGTACAAAGGAGAAGAGTTGCAGGACCCGGCGCAGGTGGCAACAGACCTGGAGGTCCTGGTGGCCGTAGGTAAAGGCAGTGGTTTTTAATTTTTATAGAAAGGGAGCAAGTCATATTTCCATAAACAATGATGACTTCTTCTATTTAAAATATTTTTAGACATGAGTACAACAACAATAACAGCAGCAGATATCAACAAGCTGCGCCAGCAAACAGGCGCAGGAATGATGGATTGCAGAAAAGCTTTAACGGAATCGAATGGTGATTTTGAAACAGCGATTGATTACTTAAGAAAAAAAGGTCAAAAGGTTGCAGCACTTCGCGGCGACAGGGAAGCAAAGGAAGGTGTGGTAATTGCGCAAACAACTGCTGATCACAAAACTGGATATATCATTAACCTGAGTTGTGAAACTGACTTCGTAAGCAAGAACGCTGAATACATCGCTTTTGCACAATCTATTATGGATGCAATAATTGGTGCCGATATAAAAAGTGCTGATGTGGTGAATGAAATCACTGTTGACGGTGAAATCCTGAGTGATAAATTGAACGAACAAATTGCGAAGATCGGTGAAAAAATAAGTGTGTCTAGATTTGAAAGAATCGATGCGCCTTATGTTTCAGCATACATACATGGGAATTACAGAATGGGAGTAATCGTAGGATTAAATAAAGAAGCCGAGGAAACAGGAAAAGATGTTGCTATGCAGATTGCTGCTATGAATCCGATTGCTATAGACCAAAATTCAGTACCGGCGGAAACAATCGCTCGTGAAAAAAACATTGCTATTGAGCAAGTAAAGGCTGAGGGAAAGCCTGCAGAAATGGCTGAGAAAATCGCAATGGGAAAAGTCAACAAATTTTTTAAAGAAAGTACTTTACTGGCACAGCCATTTGTAAAAGACAATAACAAGTCGGTTGCTGATTTCTTAAAAAGCGTTGACGTTGACTTAAAGATCACTGAATTCAAGAGGGTGGCGTTAGGAGCTTAGCAAACAAGTGTTTCAAATAAAAGATTTTTTTTAAATCGTAAAGGGCTGCTAAACACAGCTCTTTTTTAATGCCTGTACTTTATGATTCGTCGGGTATAAATGATTCTATAAAACCATTATCTTCGCCCCGCTAATTAAAATTTTACTCCACAACATGCTGCCAAAATTTAAACGAATTCTTCTCAAACTTTCCGGTGAATCTCTGATGGGCGACAATAATTTTGGCCTTGATTCGCAAGTCATTTCGAGATATGCCGAAGACATTAAGCAGATTACGGAAATGGGTGTTCAGGTGGCCATTGTAATTGGAGGAGGAAATATTTATCGTGGAATGAATGAAGCGGAAACAGGTATAGAACGGGCCCAGGGCGACTACATGGGAATGCTGGCAACTGTTATTAATGGCATGGCCTTACAAAGTGGTTTAGAAAGAGTAGGAGTTTACACCAGGTTGCAAAGTGCTATAAAAATGGAACAGATAGCCGAGCCTTATATCCGGCGGCGGGCAATAAGACATTTGGAAAAAGGACGAGTAGTCATCTTTGGAGCAGGGACTGGTAATCCTTACTTTACTACTGACACTGCGGGCTCCCTACGTGCCATTGAAATAAAGGCAGATGTTATTCTTAAAGGTACCCGGGTAGACGGCATTTATTCCTCAGATCCCGAGAAAGATACTTCTGCAAAAAGGTTTGAGGTAATTTCATTTGCGGAATGCATCACGAGGAATTTAAAGGTAATGGACATGACTGCATTCACCTTGTGTATGGAAAATAAACTTCCAATCATCGTCTTTGATATGGGTACTCCTGGCACGTTGCTACGAGTAGTTACGGGTGAAAAAGTTGGTACTTTGGTAAGCGGATAATATTTATTATGTTTACATCCTTCTTCCAATCCATCCTCTTGAATAATGAACAGTTTACAGTAAATCCTTTGGAAACCTCCAGAATGTAATCCCCGGCATTTTTTCTATACCATTTTTTTTGTTTTTTTAAAGTCAACAATTATGTGGATTTGGTCTGTGATTTCCCTCATAATTTTAATCGCTTGTGTAATTTTCGCCTACCGAATGATCGTGAGCAGTTATGAATTTTTGCCTTCTGATAAGCGATATTTTTTGAGATTCGGAAAAGATCCGGCTTCCAAAACTGCTCTCTCAGATCAGCCAGACGTCATCAAGATCCTTAGAAATAAAGTGCAGCATGTAGAAGACAATAGTACATTTTATAACCTTCAGTTTAATAAATTCCAGGATCGCCTAAAAGTGATTGAAGAAAAGGTTGCGGCATCTTCTGGTTCTTTGATCTCTTCCCGCCAGGGCGTGGCGTTTGACGAAGATGAGGAAGACTGGAAGGAACTGTATTATGAGGAAAATGAAAAAAAAGAAAGCCTTGAGAATGAACTTGATTTTGCCAGGCAAGCGCTTGAGGAGGCTGAAACTAAGTTGAAGGAACTGGAGGAAGATTTTCGAAACAGGGCGAAATTGCAAAGTGATCATGAGTCGAGGCTGAGTGAAATACAATCGTTACAGGGAAACTCAATTGATCTGCAGAAGCGGCTGGAAGGTTCAATGGCCCGTGAAAAGGAACTTGAACAACTACTTCTTTCTGAAATAACAATTCGTGAAAAATATGCGCTGCTACAACAACAATATGCAGAGATGTTAAGTGAAATGGATGATCTAAAACGAAGATTAAGTGAAACTGAAAATATAGGTGATGATTATCAGAAAGCACGAAATGAACAGAGGCAACTTGAAAGTAAACTTTTAATGTGCAGGGATGAAAATTTGAAGTTAAAAGAAGAATGTGCGAGACTGAAGAGATAGAATGAAACACCAGCTTTTACGGCTGAATATTGAATACTAATTTGCGCCCATTTCAAAGATTCAGTGTATATCCTCATCGGATTTCAAACCCGGTTTTCTATGCGCTTGATGTTGGATTAATTCCGTTTTAGTGTTATTATCTTTCTCTCGTGGCTTTATTTCGTGATGAACATTACGGAATTCCATATTCTCTTTTAAAAGCGCAGGAAGTGTTCAAAATATATTCATAGAATTGGGCAAGCGAGCTACTTACAACAAATGAATACGATGGTCTGTAAATATTTTTATATAAAACAATTGTGTCTCCACGAAGGCCCGTTATCCTCGTAATCAATTTTGAATTGAAACGATAGTCTACATATTTATCTTCCTCTTGCTCGACCAACCGTTTTTGAAATGCCAGGTGTTGTTTATTTTTTTTAAATTGAAATATTCCAATCAATTCATCGAGATCTAGTCCGGCAGCAGCTCCCGGCTCATAATTGGAGCGCAGTGTAGGATTATTATAATTAAAAATTTTTGCATACTCCATCCTGTTCTCGATCGAATCACGCCTGTACGTATCTGCAAATACCGTTACCCCTTTTAGTAATTTATATTTATCCTTAACTTTTATGCGCAATGAAATATCAAATGCATTGTAGTTTGATATTGTTGAGACCGGAAACTTGACGGTGGACTTTCCCTGATAGTAAAAACTAAGCGAGTCGT
>JBDSGZ010000109.1:0-15362 GCA_039918735.1 Ginsengibacter sp. | reverse complement strand
ATCATGTGAACCAATTCTTTTTGCTGCACTTCTTCACTGAAAACGTATTCGCAATATTCCTTGAAAGAACCTAGGCTTAGTGCCCTGAGTCTTTTTTGCAAGCGGCCCTCGAGCATTGTTTTTTTTGCAACGGGGAGTTTGATTCCATAATTGTGCAAAATAAAACTGCTAAGCTTATTGAATTCAAGAGTGGTCATTTAGAATGAAATTTTGACGAGTCAACTTCTAAAATTTTTCATATTCTTCATCCAGCACATCCATGTTCAGATTGATTCCATTCTTCAAATCATAACCGTTCATCTTGTGCTGGCCGTTGGAATTAATTTTCTTTTCTGTTCCGTTTCTATGCGTGAAGTGATTTTGTTTCTGAAGGCTTACAGGCTTGTATTTTAAATCATGATCAAATTTGAAAAATGAAATAATTTCTTTCAACTGATCAGCCTGTGTTGAAAGCTCCTCTGCGCTGGCGGCCATTTCTTCTGAAGTAGCTGCGTTTTGTTGTGTCACCTGGTTAAGCTGTTGTAACGCATTGTTGATTTGGCCGGCACCTAAATTTTGCTCGAGACTTGATGCACTTATTTCCTCAACAAGTTTTGCGGTATGCTGAATATTGGGAACCATTTGCTCTAGCAACTTTCCTGATTTTTCCGCAATGCCAAGGCTTGATTGTGAAAGCTCATTAATTTCAATCGCGGCAAGCTGTGATTTTTCCGCCAGCTTTCTCACTTCGGCAGCAACTACCGCGAAACCTTTTCCCTGTTCTCCGGCACGGGCCGCTTCCACCGCGGCGTTGAGAGCGAGGATATTTGTCTGGCGTGCAATATCGCTGATGATGGTGATCTTATTTGCAATTGACTTCATCGAAGTGCCTGCCTGGTTTACAGCAGCGCTACTTTCCAATGCGTCTTCAGAAGCTTTAATCGCGATCTTTTCTGTTTGCTGTGCATTCTCTGTATTGTGCTGAACGTTTGCAACCATTTCTTCCATTGAAGAGGATACCTCTTCTGTGGCAGCGGCCTGTTCAGTAGCGCCCTCGCTCATTTGCTGCGAAGAAGAACTTAGCTCCTGGCTGGCTGCTACGATATTGTCAGAGGCCGAGTTGACATAAGAAATCACGTTTTTAAATTTGGCCAACATTTTTTTCAAATCCGCTAACAAGTATCCAATCTCGTCTTTGGCTGTCGACTCGATATTAACCGTAAGATCTCCCTCAGAGAGTTTCGATACAACAGATGATGCATTCTTGATTGCCTTGTGTATTCCTCTTACGATAAAAATTGAAATAGCAAGGGCAAGGAGCACTCCCAAAATTATAAGAGAATAACAATGAAACTTTGCGTCCTGGTAGATTTGCTCACCTTTGTTGTATTCCCTATCGGCCACCAGCAACTGCACATCAATTAGCTCATCTATCTTTCGGATTATTGGATCAATCTGTGGATAAAGATCATTGATTGTGTACTTTGCCAATGCTTCACTGTCTTCCTGTTCGAGAATTGATTCCAGTGATGCCATTGATTCTTCTGAATTTTTCATCAGCTCCTGTATTTCGCCAGCCACTTTTTGCTCTTCAGGATCAATGTCGCTTGCCAGGTAGTTTTTCCAATTATTCTCGATTGCGGTTTTTCCCTTTTTGACATTTCTTTTTCCTTCTTTAAAATCAATGTTACCATTCCGGATCTTTTGAGCGGAGTTTACAATTTCCACATTATACATGTCAGAAATAACTTTTAGTTGTTTCAGAGGGATGACCCTGTCCTTGTAAACGCTTTCAAGGGAATTGTTTACAGTGTTTAAATTATACAATCCGTAGATGCCAATTACCAGTATTGTGAAACTGGTAAGGCAAACGAGAATGTAAAGCTTCGTTGAAATTTTTATGTCTTTGATCATTGGAGGTTCTTAAAAAATTGATATAGGAATTGAATTAGAATCTTTCGTAACTGTCATCCAACACATCTTTTCCATTCATGTTGATATGAATGCCGCCATACCCATTCCGGAGAGATGATGGTGTATTTTTTTTGACTGGCAACGAACGTTTACTTACCGGATTCGGTGTGTGGCGATTTAAACTGACTGGTGCTCCATTCGTTTTTGCTTTTGATCGGATATCGCTGCCAATATCAAAGCTTATCACTTCTTTAAGTTGATCTGCCTGGCTTGCTAATTCTTCAGAGCTGGCTGCCATTTCTTCGGAGGTTGCTGCGTTTTGCTGAATCACCTGGTTCAATTGCTGAATGGCTTTATTCACTTCATTTGCTCCTGTATTCTGTTCAATGCTTGACAGACTAATTTCCTGCACAAGCTTGGATGTTTTTTGAATTTCCGGTACAATTTCCTGCAGCAACTTTCCAGATTTTTCAGCAACCATTACTCCGGCTTTTGAAAGACTGTCAATTTCGAGAGCAGCAGTTTGGCTTCGCTCTGCAAGCTTGCGGACTTCTGAAGCCACGACCGCAAAACCTTTTCCATAATCTCCCGCACGTGCTGCCTCTACTGCAGCATTTAATGCAAGCAAATTTGTTTGCCTCGCAATATCACCAATGATAGAAATGCGATCTGCAATCTCTTTCATTGATTGCACGGTATGACTAACTGCTTTATTTCCTTCTACAATGTCTTCAGCAACCTTAACAGCAATCTTTTCTGTCTGCAAAGCATTGTCTGTGTTCTGCTGTATGATGGAAGCAATTTCTTCCATTGATGAAGAGACCTCCTCAGCAGACGCAGCTTGTTCTGTAGCTCCTTCTGACATTTGTTGAGATGAGGAGCTCATTTGTGAACTTGCGGCAGAAATGTTATCAGACGCCACTTGCACAAATGATATCAGTTCTTTAAGCTTTGTGACAATATTGGTGATGTTCCTGACTATAAAAAATGATATGGTAAGCCCAATAAGGATTCCTGCAATAATTAGTAAATATGAATTCTTACGCGCTGCTACATAAATTTCATTCGATGCCTTGTACTCTCCCTTGGCCACACTCAATTGCAGTTGGGAAAGTTCATGAAGCTTGAAGGCAACAGGATCTATTTTTGAATATAACTCCTCCCTTGAATATATCGCCAGGGCAGCAGTGTCTTTAGTTTCTATTATGCGCTCCAGGGTTTCAATCGATTCATTTGCCTCTTCCATCGCCTGCTTAAGACTAATCACCAAATCTTTTTCATCAGCATGCCAATAGCTGGAGGTATAGTCTTTCCAATTCAAATCTATTTGCTCCTGCGCCTGGTTGATTGTTTTTTTTCCGGCCTCCCAGCTCATATTTCCATTTCTGATCTTTTGAGCGGCATTGACAATCACCACTGCGTACATATCTGAAATGGTCTGCAACTCATTCAAAGGAATTACGCTTTCCTTGTAAACGGTTTCAACTGAATTATTTACTTCATTCAAATTTCTTTCTCCATAGATGCCTATTACAGCGATTATTATAGACAAAATAATAACGAGAAAAAGGAGCTTGGTAGAGACTTTGAGATTTTTCATAATAAACTTCTGGTGGATGAGTAATTAAGATATTGGATGATATTATGCCATTTGTTTGTCCATCTCCATGACTGAAATATCTTCTGCTGAAAATACCCTGTCGATGTTGAGAATCATGATGAAATCGTCCTCTATTTTTGCTATCCCATTGATAAAATCTTCCCTGTAAATAGCGCCGATTGAAGATGACGGTTGAATGCAATCAACCGGAATATCTATAACCTTTTGAACAGAGTCCACAATCGCTCCTACCAGTAAAGAATCTTTGTCTGCATTTATATTCAATACTATGATGCAGGTATCTATTGTAAAATCATACTGCGGCAGGCAGAACTTATTGCGTGTGTCTATTACAGGTAATATATTTCCTCTAAGATTGATCACTCCTTTCATAAAGGAGGGTGCTTTCGGGATTTTCGTAATCGGCTTTATTTCAAGAATCTCAAGAACTTTGCTTACGTTAATTGCAAAGAGTTCGTTGTCTAATTTGAAAGTCAGGTAAGACTCTGTGGGTTGTGTCATTAACATGAGTAAACACTTTTTTTATTCAAAAATTGTTCTGTTACGTTGTTGGTATCAAGCACCAGGGCTATATTCCCATTTCCCAGGATGGTAGCTCCTGAAATATTATCCATCTGTAAAAAATACTTTCCTAAAGGTTTTAGAACTGCCTGGAATTTTCCTACGACATTATCTACGATCAGGCCGACTTTTTTTTCATCGTAGTAAATAATTACTATTTCTCTTGAAAGCAAAGAATTTTCTATTCCGTCAAACTCTTCACTTAAATTAATAAAGGGTATTTGCTCGCCGTCGAGCACAATTATATTGTTGAACCTGTTGAGTTGGCTGTCATTTGATATTTCATAACATCGTTCTACCGCCGATAGAGGAATGACATAATCTGCGTGGTTGATTTTTACCAGCAATCCGTCTATAATCGAAACAGTAATGGGCAGCCGGATGGTGATGGTGGTTCCGATATTCACCGCAGACTTTATTTTTATCTGGCCTCTTATGTCAGCAATCTTTCTTTTTACTACGTCCATGCCAACGCCTCTACCGGAGATTTCACTTACACGTGTAGCGGTTGAAAATCCTGGTAAGAAAATCATGTTCAATATATCTTTATCTCCCAGGTTGTCATCTGCACTGATCAATCCTTTTTCTATCGCTTTTCTTCTTATTTTTTCAGGATCAATTCCTTGTCCATCGTCTTCGATTTCTATATAAACATGAGTGCCGGAACGATAAGCGCTAAACAAAATTTTTCCGTTCTTTGGCTTTCCCAATCTCATCCTTGTTTCAGTGTCTTCTATTCCATGATCGATGGAGTTTCGGATTAAATGCATCAATGGGTCAGACAAACCTTCCATTATATTTTTATCCAATTCTGTATCTGTCCCATCTGCAATAAATTCTATATCCTTATTTAAATCAGATGCTAAGTCCCTTACCAGCCTGTGAAGTGGCGTAATCACGTGTTCCAGCGGTACAAGGCACATACTAAAAGCATTGTCTCTTAATCGTGTCGAAATTTTCTCCAGGTTTTCTGATAACGCTAACAAGTCGGTGTGAGAGTTTTGCTCTGACAGTGTTCCTAATTTTGCCTGCAATGTCATCAACTCACTGACGAGATTCATGAGGTTATCTAATCTTTCTGAAGGAACCCGAATGCTGGAGATCACCTGCTTCTTTTGAATGTGGTTTTGAACATTTTTAATTTGCGATGGAGTTATGATTTCTTCGTTCGAACCTTCTGCATTGTTAAATTTAGAAATAGGAACAGCTTCACTTGCAGGGTGTTCTAGGCTTGGTTTTTGTAAAACCTCCGTGATCTCCATTTTACACTTATGCTGCACGAACTCAAATAATTTGTGTATTTGATGAATGTCTTTTTCAGTAGTAAGAAGAATATCCCATGAAGTGTAGCAGAGATTAAACTCACAATCTTCAAGCAAGGGAATATTTTCGGTAGATGCCACAACCTCACATTCCCCAAACTGGTGTAACTCATCAATTATAAAGAATGGATCGCTGGCATTAAGAAAAAAACTTTTGTCAGGTCGAAAGTCTATACGCCATGTCTTTAAGCAAGTCTTCGTGATTTTTTCTTTTGCGCGAATGTCTTTTTCAGAATCGTTTCCTGTAACGCTGCAAATGATTGTGATGATTTTTTCAGAAAGATGGTGATGGACTTTGTGTTCTGTTTCAGTTAGTGTGCCAGAACTATTCACGAGTGAAGCAAGGTGATCTAATGCTGCAAAACTTATATTCAATATTTGCTTAGAGGTCTTTATTTCACCAGTCCGTATCAGCTCGTACAATGACTCCAGGTGGTGCGTGAAATCAGCGATTAGCTTAAATCCAAACATTGAGCTGTTTCCTTTCAGTGTATGCATATTCCGGAAAACTTCCTCTATCAAAGCCGGATCATTCAGATCATTCCCCATTAATAATAAAGATTTTTCAATCGCTTCAATCAATTCGATCGCTTCGTCTTTATATTTTGTTTGGAGCAGTTCCATCAGCTGAGGATTTTGTGGATCAATGGAATTATTTTTTCCTTGATATTCCCTTTGTCAAAAAGCATCGTCGCACCCGACGTTTCAATCATCTTCTTTCGTCCATTCTCATCATCCGGTATAAATAAGACGACTGGCACGTACCGATAATCTTCACTTGATCTAATCTTGCTGATTAACGCCATGCCATCCATTACAGGCATATTCAGATCGGTGATCACTAAATCTATTTTCCTGCCATCTAAGAATTCAACGGCATCCTTCCCGTTTACGGCGCAGAATACCTCATAGCCCTCCGTCTTTGCCATAAAACAAAGCGTCTTTACAATCATTTGAGAATCGTCTACTATTAAAATGCTTTCTGACTTTTTCATAGTGTCAAGCATTCTTTTCGATTGTCAGGTTCTTTCCTAATCCGTTTTTTTTAATGATCGAACTCATATAGGTGGAGGGTTCCATTTGCAATGAAACTGACTTGTTATTTTTGGCAGCACTTTTTTGAAGAGCAATAATTAATTGCAGAAAGGCCATATCTACCTTTGTAATATTTCTTAAAATGAGTTCTAAGTTTTGAGAATTTGTTAGTGCCGTCAAAAGCTCTTTCTTTAAAAGAGAAGCATTTCGGATTGCCAATTGACCTTCTAACAACAACTGGGCATTCGAAGATCCCGTTGGAATTGTTTTGGCTACAAAAGACTCTTTTTTCATAAGGACGATTCTATGTGTATTAAATATTTGGAAACCTTGATAGCAGCTTTTCGGAAGCTGCTTTGTCAAACTATTTAAAATCTTACGTTAGGGTTATACATTCATAATAACGGAACAGATTAAAATTTAGTATTATTCTATTTGGAGCCATGGAATTGACGCGATGAGGGGTAAAAAAAACTTTTCCTTGGGAAAGACATTTACCAGCTATCAGTTTAAAGTGACACAGAATCTTTCTTCAATAAACAATCTAATAGGATTGGAGAACGGAAGTGAAGAATAATTTTGTAAAATATTGCCTGGAAAGCTATTCGTTTTTACTACTTTCAATAGTTTCGCCGAATAGTTAGAAAAATATCGGTAAGCGATTTTAACTAAGATCAATCTCTAAAAATCAGACAGGTATGATGGACAAAAATTCCATTTTTTCTAAGATGGCTGAAATGCTCCGGAAGCAAGGCTTTACAATTCATAACAAAGATGACGGTCGCCCCTGGGGTGGCTATTATGTAATTGATGAGTCCGATGCCTCAAAGTTTGTTAATCAATATTTCCCGGGTGAAAATATTGATCAGTTGAAGATTACAGAAAAGCTAAGTCCAAAGATTTTATTGGTCGCACCGAAGACAAGGTTAAGTTGGCAATACCATCATCGACGTGCAGAAATTTGGAAGTGCCTGGAAGGCCCGGTAGCTGTGGCTACCAGCGACGATGACCAGGAGGGAAAGAATCATGTGTTGCAAAATGGAGATACGATAAGGTTGCGCCAGGGAGAGCGGCATCGGCTTATTGGCCTGGAACATTGGGGAATTATTGCGGAGATATGGCAGCACACAGATTCCGAAAACCCAAGCAACGAAGATGACATTGTAAGGGTGCAGGATGATTTCGGAAGATAAAGCGGGCAGCCAAGATTACAAAAGCACGCTGATTGTTGTATCAAGGTTTCAATGGAAACGGCAAAGTGAAAATTGCAAGTCAACAAGCATTTTGTGGTTTCTTAAAAAAGTAAAAAATATGAAGTCAATAAGTGAAAACGGATGGCCCGAATTAAACTTTGAAGCCTTTAAAGACACACTTGAGACGGTTCACCTTTGGACGCAGATAGTGGGGAAAATCCGACTTCGTAAAACTCCATGGATAAACCATTCATGGCATGTTACATTAAAAGTATCACCACTTGGGCTTACTACGGGGAGTATTCCGTTTGAGAATGGAATGTTTGAAATTGAATTTGATTTTATAAATGATCTCGTTTTAATTACCCTTAGTTCAGGTAAGATTGAGAAGATGCAGTTGTATGCCCGGACAGTTTCAGATTTTTACCAGGAACTCATGGGAAAATTAAAAGATCTTGGTGTAGATGTAGGAATTTATGCTGCGCCTAATGAGATTGAACCCGCTATTCGGTTTGATCAGGACGTAATCCATCGATCGTATGTTCATTCTCAAATACATTCATTTTGGGAAATACTTGTTCGAGTGAACAATATTTTTACAGAATTCAGGGCGGGATTCATTGGAAAATGTAGCCCGGTACATTTTTTTTGGGGCGGGTTTGACCTGGCAGTAACAAGATTTTCCGGAAGGACTGCACCAAAATATCCGGGCTCAGTACCTAATATTCCAGCCCGTGTGATGCAGGAAGCTTATTCGCATGAGGTGAGCAGTTGCGGTTTCTGGCCTGGCAATGCTCAATATCCGCAAGCCGCATTCTATTCCTATTGCTATCCCACGCCGGACGATTTCGGTAGTCAGCCTATAATGCCAAAAGAAGCATTTTTCAGTAAAGACCTGGGAGAGTTTTTGCTCAATTACGATGTAGTTCTCGATGTGGCTGATCCTGCAGGTATTATTCTCCAGTTTCTGCAATCCACTTACGAAGCAGCTGCTCTGACGGGCCATTGGGATAGAAGCAGCTTGGAGGAAGATTTTTCTTCCATGGAAAAATGAAGAACGCACAACTCGACGACCGATTTGTTGACTCGAGCATTTGCAAACAACCGATATCATTTTACACCGAAAGATTTGCGGCAAGTCTCAGGAAGAAACTGGCGTCTGTTTATTTTTAAATTCACGATCTGTAATCCCACACTAAAAATTAATATTCTATGATGATTGTAGGAATCCCATTTTAATATTAAATTTACTTCCTGTGAAATTTTTGCCACTATTAGGCAAATCATGCTTACCAAACTATCCTTTAAAAAGTTCCCAATTCCAATTCTGCCTCTCAGTAAGAGGAAATATTTTTAGACGATTGCAATCTTGAGCATCTCAGCTTGAAGTTGCAAATCAATTTCTTTAGTAACCCTTCCACAATCCTAAGAAAAATTAAGATCACAGGATCTATTAATTACGCTGGTGACCCAGGATGGGCGAAGCCATGAGTAATTGCTATTCAGTTTCTTTTGTAGAAAACATCTGATGAAATTTGATGATCTATTTATGTGTTCGTTTTTTGATTTTTATTGGTCAAAAGATCGTCTTTTATTAAACCTTTGTTCAAAATTGATCTAACTTCCAAAATAAGTTCCTTTGCAACCTACTGGAGACATTCATTTTTTTTAAACCAATCTGTTAACGCGTTATGAGTTATCCTTTAACCAATTTTTACAGGTGCTGCCTGGGCACAATTAGCCTTTGTATTCTGCTCTCCTGCAACAGTTCCAGGAAAATCGATAAAGATTTTCTATACTTCCAAACTGAAAGAGACAACATTGGAATCATTGAATTAAGAGAAAGAATCATCCAGATAAATGACCAGTTGTCAATTACTGTATTGAGTAAAACGTTTAATCAGCAGGAGGCCGCTCTTTTCAATATGCCATCAATAGGGCTTAACCAATCAGGGCCCATCAGCGGCACTCCAACCAGTAATGCGGGGTATGTTGTAGGGATCGATGGGTCAATTGATTTTCCGATTCTTGGTGCCGTAGAGGCAGCGGGTTTAACAAAAGAACAGTTGCAACAATACCTGATTGAAAAACTAACTCCTTACGTGAAAGAGCCTTCGGTCACGATCCGATCTTTAGATTTTAATATCAATGTATTAGGGGAAGTAAAGAGTCCGGGAGTAAAAACTTTTCCGACAGATCGTGTTACGATCATCGACGCGATCAGTTCCTCAGGAGACCTCACGGAGGATGGCAGGCGCAAAGACGTGATGGTTATCAGGCGCGAAGGAGATAAGAACATTTACATGGAAGTCGATCTTACAAGTGGGGCTTTGTTTCAGTCACCGGCCTATCAACTTCAGCCCAATGATATAGTATATGTGGGAGCCAATCTAAAGAAATTACACAAGTTAAGTACCGGACCAAATACCGGTGCAGCAATCAGGACTGTTGGTTTAGGATTGTCGGTGTTTATATCATTACTTAATTTATACATCAGAGTTAAATAATATGGAAGAAGAAAAAGAATTCTACAGTGAAAATAGTGGCGGACTTTCCATTAAGGAATACGTTACAAAATATCTTTCTTACTACCCGCTTTTCATAATATCAATCCTAGTTTTTGTTGGATCGGGTTTAGTTTATCTGCGTTACGCAGTCCCTAAATACAGGGCTACGGCTAAGTTATATGTCAAGAACGATAAAAAGGGCGGCACTGATGATTTAATTGAAGACGCGCTTACGGGAAACCGTTCAAGTACAAACCTTGATAACGAAGTTGAGTTATTGAACTCGGAAACGCTCATGAAAAGGGTTGTTAGTAACGGAGGATTCAATATTTCTTATTATCATATTGGCAAGATCCGAAAGAGCGATATCTATCTTGATGCACCTTTTAGACTGATACCCCAGGTCATTTCGGATAGTAGTTCTTTCATGAGTTTAACGCTTTCTTCCATCGATAGCCAGGGGGGGATTATAAAAACCGGTTCAAAAGACAACATCAAGAAAATCCCTTTTAAATGGAACTCTCCCTTCACATATAATGAAAGTACCTTTTCGCTGGTTAAGCATAAGGGCGATGTAGATAAAGAGTCTGATTATGTTGTTGTTTGGAGCCCAATAAAAGCTACTGCCGCAGAAATATCTTCGAAGCTTGACATAAGCCTGCTGAGTAAGAAAACGAGTATCATTGTCCTTGGGATCACGATTGAAAATCTCAATCGAGGCAAAGACATTTTGAATTCACTGACTACTGAATATAATTTAAACGATATAGAAGAGCGAAACGTTGTCATACAAAATACAATAAGGTTCATAAATGACAGACTTGGATCTGTAACAAATGAGTTGAGCGGAGTGGAGGGGAGATTGGAAAACTACCAGGGTAGCAGAGGTTTAATAGATGTAAATGTTCAATCTTCCCAATCTTTTGATAATACAAATTCTCTTTCCAAAGAAATTGCAGATCTGAACTTGAAACAGGAGATTTCAAAAAGCATTACGAGTTACTTCAATAATCCGAATTTAGATGAAAAATTAGTTCCATCCACGTTAGGTTTGCAGGACCCAACGTTGTCTGCTTTAATAGGGAACTATAACGAGCTGCAAATGAGAAAACAGAAAGAGGGACCCTCGTTGGCGGAGAATGGTTTAATCATGAAAGATTTAAACAATCAGTTGAACGCAGTGAAAGGGAGCATCCTCGAATCTTTGCAAAATATCAATCAGAATTTCAAACAAACAGAGAATAGCTTGCAGCAACAAAACAACCGGTACAAGCAGTTTCTAACAGCATTGCCAAGCAATGAGCGAGCTATGCAGGAAATAAAAAGAAAGCAAGGTATTACAGAGGGCTTGTACTTATATCTTTTGCAAAAAAGAGAAGAAACAGCCGTTTCAAGCACTTCTTCAAACGTAGCAAACTACAAGCAAATTGATCCTGCAAAAGGATTTGGGCCAATAGAACCAAATAAGACAAACATTAGACTGTACAGCGCGCTGCTGGGGCTACTTTTGCCGTTTGGAATTATTTACCTGAGGGACGCAATGAATGATAAAATAATGACAAGAAATGATATCACGAATAAGATACACATACCTATTGTCGGAGAGGTGAGCCATCTCACTAAGAAGCAAGCTTCTGGAGTGACGGTAACGCAGCGGGATATCGTTGGTGAAGAATTCCGGATAATCAGGACCAATTTGTATTTCCTTTTGCAAAAGAAAGAAAAACAGGTAATCCTGGTAACGTCCAGCGCCGGGTCCGAAGGAAAGTCGTTTGTAAGCCTAAACCTTGCGGCGGTTTTAGCCATTCCCGGCAAGAAAGTAGCCTTACTGGAATTCGATATGCGAAAACCTGGCATTATCAGTCACCTAAAGATTGACAGATCTAAGGGGCTTAGTGATTTTTTTTCCGGGGAGATAAAGGACTTAGATGATATTTCTCATGTGCTTGAGGATCTTATCCCCAGTTTGCATATCTATCCTTCTGGGCCCACACCAACCTACCCTGCTGACCTGTTTTTGAGTGAAAAGCTTCCAGCACTGTTCGAGACTTTGAAGGCTCAGTACGATTATATAATAATCGATTCAGCTCCTGTTGGACTGGTAAGTGATGCGCTGGTTTTAGGACAGTATTCCGACACAGTTCTATTTATTATCCGTCAACGGAATACCTTAAAAAAGCAACTTGATTTTGTCAACGACTTGTACAAAGCCAACAAGCTTCAAAATATTGGGTTTATTTTTAACGATGTTAAGAAGGGCGGCAAGGTTGGCTATTACGGCTATGGACAGGCGTCTGAGCAAAACTATACCAACGAAAGCGGGAATAAAATGAAATGGAAACGTAAATTCAAAAGAAAATCGAAGAAGAAAAGTGAAATGGTGTGAAATCAATTTTAGCCTTCACAAATTGTTTTGAAGTTGCGTAATCACGCGTTTAATTTATGAACCTTAACACCAGGAGTCTTTCTATTAACCGGACAAGAATAATTCAGTGGAGTAAACTCGTCGGTGTTACCGGATTCACGCAAGCAATAGTTCAATTTGTCGGATTGATCTGTGGCGTCTTGGTAATTCGCCTTTTACCAACACATGAATATGCATTATATACGCTCGCAAATACTATGCTTGGGACGATGATTGTGCTTGCCGACGGAGGTATCGCTACGGCCACTATGTCCGAGGGAGGAAAAGTCTGGCAGGACCGGAAAAAGCTTGGTGCTGTTATCGTCACCGGCCTAAACCTCAGGAGAACTTTTGCCCTAATCAGTCTTCCGATTTCACTTAGCATATTGTTGTATCTCTTACGCCATCATGGAGCCAGTTGGATACTATCGATCTTAATAGTGGTTTCAATTATTCCTGCATTTTTTGTGATGCTGCAGGGAGGTATCCTGGAAATATCTCCAAGGTTAAGGCAGGATATTGTGAAGCTTCAAAAAATACGAGTTATCTCCAGCCTCGGAAGGCTTGCAATTCTCGGACTTACTATTTTTACTTTCCCTTTCGCTGTGGTAGCACTTTCAGCAGCGAGCGTTCCCCAAATTTGGGCTAACGCCCGTTTTCGCAGTATATCTTCGCACTATTCGGATTTAAAGCAAAAAGTCGACTCGGCCGTCAAGGCGCGTATTCTCAGGATGGTGTGGCGCCTGCTTCCGGAAGCAGTGTATTATTGCATTTCCGGGCAAATTGCGATTTGGTTGATTTCTGTTTTTGGATCTACTGATTCTGTGGCGCAGATAGGTGCCCTGAGCCGACTTGGAATAGTGCTAAGCTTCTTCAGCATCTTGTTTGCAAATCTCGTCGCGCCGCGTTTTGCAAGATTGCCGCCCAATCCCAAAATTTTACTGTCGAGGTACTGGCAAATTCATGCGGGACTGATCCTACTTTGCGTCAGCATTGTTTGGTTTGTGTGGCTTTTTTCAACTCAAATCCTGTGGGTACTGGGTCCGAATTATTTTGGTTTGGATACAGAACTCGTGTTAATGACGATTAGTAGTTGTTTGGGTTTTTTTTACGGAGCAAGTTTTTGGTTAGGAACCTACAGATCATGGGTAATCAAGCCCATTATTTTTATTTCCATAAGTGTGGTTACCACAATCATTGCTATTCTGATGATCGACACATCCACGTTGCGAAACATCATAATACTGAACATAATTGTGACTCTCATTGAAGTAATAACCCTTACTGTTTTTAATATTCTAAAGATGCGTAACATCGCCCCAATACTTTCTGGAGATGAGGAAACTAGTTGACAATTTTGGAATTCAATGATTCATTTGCTTTTATCGTTACTGTAAAGTCGAGGCAATTCATAAATGAAGATTCTTTTTATTTGCGGTTCAATGGAACCAGGTTGCGATGGCGTAGGAGATTACTTGCGCAGGCTATCTTCTGAATTAATGAGAACCGGAAATGAAGTTGCAGTTATTGCCATAAAGGATAGACATATTCAACATTATTTCGACGGTAGCCAATCCGTCGAAATGTTTAATTTGAAAGTATTGCGATTGCCATTTTCTAGACCGCTTGGCCTTCACGAAGAAAGAGTGAGTAAATGGATAGATAGATTTTCTCCTGATTTTTTAAGTCTCCAGTTTGTTCCTTTTTCTTTTCACAGAAAAGGACTGTTGTTTGGGTTGAATGGATATTTAAAGAAAATATCAAAAGGATATCGATGGCACATTATGTTTCATGAATTATGGGTGGGTATGGCCACAGATTCATCCTTGAAGCTAAAAGTATGGGGGTTCATTCAGAAGCAAATGATCAGGAGTCTTATGCGGGAACTGAAGCCGGAAGTAGTTCACACCAACACAACCTTGTACCAGCAGCAATTGAAGTTACAAGGAGTCCGGGCAATTCACCTTCCTCTTTTTTCGAATATTTCATTTGCCAAGGATTCCAAAATCAAAAAGGAAGACAATACTCTGTCGCACAGCAAGTCAGTTTTTATAGTCCATTTTGGTCTCATCCATCCAGGGGCACTAATTACTCATTTCGCAAGAGAAACGATGGATTACGGTAGAGAAAAAAAGATAAATTTCATTTTGCGCATCATTGGTCGCGGTGGTAGTGAACAAATTAATTGGGAGAAGATTTGCGCTAATGAGGGATTAGAAACTGAAATTTTGGGTGAACAATCTTTCGAAACAATTTCAGAAATACTTTCATCTGCAGCCTTAGGGATTACAACCAATCCCCTGGAATTAGTAGAAAAAAGTGGCTCTGTTGCAGCCATGATAGAACACGGTTTACCTGTATTAAGTGTTTCAAAAAGCTGGCAGGCACCAAAAAAAATAGCGACGAAAAACCCTGGAGGTGTTCTTCCATTTAATCTTACTAATCTTCAACTTTCGTTGGAAAATAGGAACCAAGTGGCTCTAAAAATAAACACTGCAAAAAGTGTTGCGGAGCAATTTGTTCATGATTTGAAAAGTGCGTTAAACTGATGGTTATTTTTTCACATCCTACCGGAAATGCAAATGTGCGGGCAGCTGCGCTTGGCCTGCTCGAAAAGAATATTTTGTCCAGCTTTCACACGAGTATTTCCACTTTTCCGGGTGACTTTTTGTATCGGGTTGGTGGGCTTGGGCCCCTGGCAGAATTACGCCGTAGAAGCTTCGACATTGAGCTTAGAGGTAAGACGACAATGACGCCCTGGAAAGAGCTTGGCCGCATTGCATCTTTAAAATCAGGACTTCGAAAATTTGTTGAACACGAAAAAGG
>JBDSGZ010000108.1:0-8903 GCA_039918735.1 Ginsengibacter sp. | reverse complement strand
TTCCGTCTTTGTCGAGAATTCCGAAGACTACTCCATCACAACCGAGTTCTTTACAGATTTCAATATCTGTTTTCATAATTTCGAACTCTTCATCGCTATACAGGAAGTCTCCCCCGCGAGGTCGTATCATGACGTACAGATCGATGCTAAGATGATTTCTTGCAGATTTTATAAAACCATAGGAAGGGGTAGTGCCACCTTCTGCAGGATTATCGCAAAGCTCTATCCGATTTGCACCTGCACTTTGAGCAGCCATGCAACTTTCAATGTTGAAACCAATGATCTCCAGTTTCATGATCTAAATTATAAGATGATAGTTAAGGGGCAGGAAGGCTTTTGCTTATTTTTCGAATACATATTTAGAAGGAATTATTTGTTCTTCACCGTTACTCTTTACGCTAAAGACAAATCCCTTTTGAATGGCGTAGGCTCCATATTGCCCATTTTTATTTAATGCAAGAAAAGCTACCTGCATTTCTCTCGCCTTCTTCATGTCACGGTTTACAATCCTGTCAATCGCTTTGCGGCATGCGGTTTCAGGGGAATCGCCATGACGCATAAACTCCACAACAAGATGTGTCCCACAAATACGAATCACTTCCTCACCGACCCCCGTGGAAGTGGCGGCACCTACTTCATTGTCTACAAAAAGCCCTGCACCGATAATTGGTGAGTCGCCTACTCTGCCATGCATTTTAAAAGCGAGCCCGCTTGTTGTAACGGCACCGCTTAAGTCACCTGATGCGTCCAACGCCACCAATCCCATCGTATCATGGTTTGGTGCACCGTTTTGGAAAAAAGGGGGTGCTGCAGGACCATTACCTGTTTTCTTTTCGATATTTATCACAGGTTTGTATTCTGATTTTTTGAGCCATTCTTCATAGGCCAGTTTTGCTTCAGCGGAAAGAACCTGTGGTTCTAATGTGAATCCATTTTCAAGCGCAAACTGTTGTGCTCCCTGGCCAACAAATAGTATGTGCGGTGTGGTTTCCATTATTTTTCGTGCTACAGAAACAGGGTGAAGAATTCTTTCTAATCCTCCAACGGCACCGCAGTTTGCATGTTCGTCCATAATGCATGAATCAAGAGTAACAATACCATCACGATCAGGATAAGCGCCAAGGCCAACGCAACAAGTGATTACGCCTTCGATCCAGCGCGCTCCGGCTTCCACCGCATCCAGCGCTTTGCCATTCACAGATAGGACTTTCCATGCTTCAGTGTTAACAGGTTTACCCAATTCCCACGTAGAAATTACAATCGGTTTCGTTTCTGCGGGTTTATTCTTAATTGCTTTCTTAATAGAAAGAGCAGGAGCCGCCAGAGTGGAGAGTTCGATAAATTTTCTTCTGTTAAGCATTTTTAAAATATTAGTATTAAATACAAAAATTAAATTCTATTCATCGAAAGTTTGCCCATCATCTCATTGGAGATTGGTTCTGCATAGGTTCCGAAGGCGCTTACAAAGGCTCCCTTCATCTTTCCATCTTTTGATTCTACAGCATAGACTACAGCTTCGTCAGACGGATTTGATGCTCCCTCAAAGCGGTACACTTCTGTGATCTCGAATTGGCCAGGATTCAGGCACTGGTTTGTTTCAGCGCAAATCAATTGATCAAATGCAATGTTGAAATCCCTTGTATAACCTCTTTCCTTTAAACTATTGAGGGCAAGAGAAACGGTATCGTAATTCGGCATAAATCATTTTTTTCAAAAATAGGAAACTTAAATTAATGTAGATTCCAGACAAATTGCATTTGCCCCGGCTGCGGTTTCTTTACGTTCTTTTTAGCAGGGTTTCGTTTGCTCCTAATCAAAAAAATGGGGTTCGTGAAAAAGGTTAGGTTCCCGAATATTAAATCGTTTTACGCACGAAGGCGCGGAATATGACCCTTGTCCGGTGTGTCTGAACTAAACTACATCAATTGAATATTTTTATTGCAGCCAATCATTGATTGCTTTATTCATCGCCAGCTCATACACGAACATCCAGTCACTGTTATTTGTACCATTGGCAAGGTGCTCGTGTTTATTCTGATCACGGACATAATCATCTGGATTGGCCAACATCCTGTTTTTGGAAAAGACATTTTCAAAGTTCGCTCTTACGGCTTTGAAGCCAGTTACAAAATTTGCTACTTCCCTTTTTGCTGATTCGCGATTTGCGGATGGCGCTTTATCATATTTTTCCAATAACAGCAAGAGTTTTGTTGAGTAAGCCTGCAATTCATTTATCTGGTTTAACATTGACAACGTATAGTCATTTCTTCGATTCAGTTGCATCGCATTATTCAATTGGGTCTTGATTAAATTATAACGTTTTATCTCTATGGCCGCACGGGAAAGTTTCTCTTTATGATCGATGCTCCACTTGCCTACCTTGTCGGGATCGGGTAGAGCAAGCAGGTCAATATTCTGATGATAATTGTTTCTGTCGCCTTTATTTATGAGAGCGGTTTCCCAGAATGGAAGAGCTTCTTCAAGCTGGTCCTGAAAATTGAAAGACGGTGAGGCCAAGGCAGGCGCATAAAACCTTTGACGAAACATCGCATGCACATCATCGGCTTTGGCATCAATAAAATGCCAGCTTAAAAAGCCGAAATCATAAAAGCCACGCCAAAGAGTTTCCGGATGGGGAGAACAATCATCCCACGCAGTACACAAGATTCCATCTAATTTTTTTGCCGCAGTAATTCTTGAAAAATCTTTAATTGATCTGAAGTTTGATTTTTCCCGCGGCAACATTGGCCACATTGTTTGTGCAGCGGTAGCAGCCATTACTTTCAGGTTATGACTTTTGTACCAGTCAAGCGCAGCAAGGTTTCCGGGAATATCAGGATCATCATAATTCCATCTCATATAAACACATTCTTTTGGAAATAGTGGGATGTTGTCATCAAGCTTCTGCCTGTTTTTTGACCAGGTGTCTTTTACCTGTTGGGTCGGCATGGTCGGATCCCAGGTCGATTGATAGAGATCGGAAAGTTTAAACACCATGTCATCCCAGAAGATTGGAATGCGGTTGTGTTTTATCGCGAACTCTGAAACTTTATTCAACCATCGCATTTGTAGTTCCAGGGGAGTGAGTCCTGATTTTTTTGACAATTCAGACATCCCAAGATTACCGACTTCATCTCCACCTACATGTAAATATTTTCCGTATGGAGTGGCGGCTATTGCATCTTCATAAAGCGAAAACTGGAGATCGTAGGTTTCCTGTTTCATCGGATCAAAAGACCAGTCTGAAGAAATTGTATCCCGCAGATCAGCATACTTATTATGTTTTAAAATAAATTCTGCGTGACCTAAACCTTGTACCAGCGGACTAATTTCGATGTTGCGATCTTTGGCATACCTGCTGATCGCCGCGAATTCCTCAACAGAAATAGAATTTCCGGAGCCCACGAGAGGAGCTTTCCGGTAGCGAAGCTTGTCTTCAAATTCTATGATGACAGCATTTATTTTTACGGCTGCCAGTTTATCCATCAATGTATAATAGAAATCACCTGTATTCACATGATGCTTCAGGTCAAGATGGATTGCCCGGTATGCGATGTCAGGATAATCGGTGATTCGGCAAGATGGAATCGCGATCTGCTGGTCATGCGCATCTTCCAATAACTGGGACAAGGTTTGGCATCCATAGAACAGCCCGGCCTGGTCTCTGGCACTGATCGTTACCTGGTTATTTTTAAGTTCCATTAAATAGCCTTCATTAGATTGAGGGATATTTTTTTCCTTTGAAATATTTAAAGTCAACACTCCCTCACCAGTTTTCTTTCCCTTAGGGAGTGTTGCCAGAAATCCATTTAAAACCGGGCTGGTAGCGGTGCTCTTCATATAGATCGAAGAAAGAGAAGAAGCAGTGATTCCCTTTTCACTTAGCAGTTCGATCTTCTGAGGCATCGGCATCAACTTGAAATGTTTCTCAAAATCTTTAATGTCTCCTGCTGATGCGTGAAAGGTGGCAAAGAGTAAAGCGAATAGTGTGTATTGAAATGCCTTTTTCATAAACGTCCTGTTTAATTATTACGAGATTGTATTTTTAAATGGTGCTGTTGTTATACGAATGCCTTTTATTTTATTCGTTCAAATCATTGGAAAGTTCGTTTGCGTCTTTTAGTAAACCTCAGTCTTTTCATTGAAATAAAAATATTTTCCAGTCCGTTTTTTTTCTTAACAGGTTTCACCCTGTTCTTATAAGATTTTATGAAATGAAATAATCGGTTTCAATCATTCGAATTAATATTTAATACCTGAAAACCGGGGTGACTATATCTTCCATAGAATTTTTATCACCCTCAGCAGGACCGTGCCACACGCCACCTCCAAACGTTATAACAAATATTTTTGCAGGGTCTGATGGATCCGGATCCACTCTTCTTCCCCATTTAAAATTGAACCCTTTTATTCGTGACCATGTTGCGCCTTTATCTTCTGACCGGTAAGCCGATCCTCCAAAGCCGCATGCATAAAAAACCTGGTTGCGCGGATCATAGGAAATATCGTGAACATGTTGATCTTTCTGGAGTACAGGCTTCCATGTGCTACCATCGTCGGTTGAAAGAAATATTCCTCCGCCTGTATCAGGAGAAAGTTTACCCTTTGTGTCCCGTCCCCATGCTGACATAATAAGTCTCTTGGCATCTTTTGGATCTGCTACAATACTCATAGGGCCATTGGTGCCCGCGGGAAGTGTTACTGGTTTCCATGTTTCAGCACCATCGTCAGAACGATAGATGGCGCCGTCTCCGGCATTGCCAATGCTACCGTCATCACTTCTCCTATTTACAATGAGGAATAATACTCCATCTGCTTCCCTCCGGGTAATCTGCCAGGCAAAGGGTTCATTCCCTGCTATTCCCTTATTTTTCTGTGACCATGTTTTCCCTCCATCAACCGATTTATAAACTCCCTTTCCAAAAACACATACATACAACGTTCTTGCTTCCTTCTTGCTGGAAGGATCCATCAGTATGTAGGTCATGGCGCCTTCGCCGATGTCTGCGCTGATAGAGTTCCATATTTTTCCTCCATCTTCTGTAAGCATGATGCCACCCCGGTAGTCTTTCACTCCGGCCTTTCGAAACATTTTAGGCCGAGGTAAATCATGCACATCGCTCATGGCAGCCCAGGCTCTTCCCTTTACTTCAGGATCAAATTCAAGCCAGTAAGTACTATTTTGCCATTTGCGTGGAATGCCATTGTCTTTTGTTGCGCTTTGCCAACTTACTCCGTTGTCTTTACTTTCCATAAGGCCGATGTCGGTATTGCAAATAAATACATGGTCTTTGTCAAACGGATCCCAAAGTATGTGATAACCTGTGGTTACTTCTAATCCACGTGAAACCCAGCCGGCACCCTCTTTCCTGTTAGTGTACACCTGCTCCCATGTTTTTCCTCCATCTGTTGTTTTCACTGTTCTTCCAAAATCAGTACCATAGCAAACATCCGGGTTCACTGGTGATACTCCTATAGAAAAAGGATTCTCACCCCATGTGGGGCTGAATCGTTCATTTACCCATCCACTCTTAAAATTTAAAGAAGGAATATTGCCACTTTTTTTGATAATATCTTTCCAGGATAATTTCCAGGTCTTTCCAAAGTCTTCACTTTTTGCGACGCCAATAAATGTGGTATCCTTATTCGGTTTCATATCATTATAGGAGACATAAACCACTTCCGGGTGGTCAAAGGAAGTTGCAATGGTCCTCCATTCGGGCAGTTCACTTCCTGTCTGACTAAAGGCAACGAGTCCATCCTGGCGATTTTCCCATGTGGCACCACCGTCCTCGGTATAATAGATGCCGGACTTAGTTCCCTTCGGATCAAAATATGATTTTCCTGAAATGGCATACACAATATATTTATCCCTGCCTTTGTCAAAACCACCTGAAAAATGGGTAAGCATATTTACTCCAACGGGACCATTGTTAATTTTCCATTTCCCATCAGTCCGTGTTGTTATACTCTTGTTTCCGGTTATATAAAGCGTACGGTTTTCCTTCGGAGATGAGGGAACTACAAAGATATTTTTTGCACCGTCTTCAATCTCTTTTTCTTTCGTCCACTGCAAGCCTCCGTCATCGGAAATAAAAAGAGAGGTGATTTTATCAATGGATATAACGGCATACATTTTTTTTGAATTTGCGGGATCAATTGCAAACGCCAATACGTTTCTGATCGTACTGTCTTTGGTAATCACTATTTCCCGGGCGTGATCTCCCTTTGAAACCAATCCCATAGATTCAGAAGGGGAGGGGTAGAGCAGGTTCCATGTAAGACCTTTATCTGTGCTTTTAAACAAAGCAAGGGAATTTGCGTACACCGTATTAGAATCAAGTGGATCAAATACAAAAAAACGAACAGGACTATGAAGATTAAACATTCGCCATGATTCACCGCCATCGTGGGTTACGTACGATCCTGTCATGTCGCATGCAACCATAGCATAACGATAATCGAAGGGACTTACTTCCGGATAGAACATCGCGCCGCCTCCGCCAAACCCTACGTGTTCCCAGGTATTATTTTGGTTAATAGAATTTGTCGCTACATCGGAAGCAACAGTATTTTTCGCAGTGTCCGAATTGCAACTGGCAAGCGATGCTAAAGAAACCGTAATGACAAAATAGTTACAGATTAAGCCACATCGACTGATTAATGTCAAGACTTTTTTCATACGATTCGCTTTATTAATTTATCGATTAATCTGTCACCGGTTTCCCATGTAGCAGGCTCGATCCAAAGGTGGTTAAATAAACACTATCCGGATGATTGTTATCGACTATCACCCGTTGTCCCCAATGAAAATCGTATCCTTTTATTTTTTTCCAGGTCTTACCATAGTCGTCGCTACGATAGGCAGCTTTATTGAAGGTGTTGCAATAGAGTCTTCCGGGATGATGTTCGTCTGCTGTTACATCGTACACATACTGGTCTTCATCGAAAATAGATTTCCAGGTATTGCCTCCGTCTTCGGAAAGAAAAATGCCGCCCTTCGTTTCGAGAGGTTGATTTCCTCCTGTAGCTCTCGCCACATCTCCACCTATCAGATCACCGAGGTCTATATCCGCCCAACATGCGAGGTAAACCCTGTTCGGGTTTTGAGGATCTACACAAATACCATTTGGAAATATTAAGCCTGGAGATACCGTCAGTTTAGTCCAACTTTCCGCCCCATCCGTGGATTTGTAAACTGCGCCAGGAAAGAATTCACGCGCTTTCTTTCCATTCCTGTAAGCGGGTGTAGGGCTTACGGTCAGAAATAAATTGCCATTGTCAGAAAGCGTTAATTCAAATGCACATGTATTTTCGTCAAGACCATTGTTTTTTAATTGCCAGGATTTGCCTCCATCAGTTGATTTGAAAACTCCTTTATTATAAACGGCCACATACAATGTGCGATTTTCATTTGGCGATTTTTTATCTAACACAATAGACGTAGCTGGAGAATTAGTTCCCATGCCTTCAATGCTGGGTTTCCAGGTTTTTCCACCGTCTTCGGAAATGCAAACGCCTCCCTTTGCATGGTTCTTCCATCCGGGATTACGGGTCATCTTGCCGCGGGGAAAATCATGCATTCCTGACCATACTGACCATATTTTATTTTTTACTGTAGGATCGAATACCATCCAGTAGCAGGTATTCACCCATTCAGCAGGCACGCCGTCTACTGACCTGTTCCAGCTTTTGCCTCCGTTGTAAGAATGGTGATAGCCAATATCAGTATAGCTTACAGCAACATGGTTGCTGTCAAACGGATCAAAGTGAACACCGTATGTAGTTGTGACGTCCAAACCTCTGCTGGCATAAGTTCCGTCGTTCATTGGGTTACTATATACCTGTGTCCAGTTCTTCCCGCCATCGATCGTTTTCATCGTGCGATACCAGTCCGTCACAATTGCCACGTTTCCATCGGCGGGATAAACACCAACATCCATCAGGCGAATATATTCTCCACCAAATGCTTTTTCAACCCAGGCATCTTTGAGATTCGAAACTCCTATTCCATCTTTTACTCCATATTGTCCCGATCCTCCGCCACCTTTCCATATCCAGTTCCAGCTTGCTCCCGTGTCGTTTGTTTTTAATGCGCCATACCAGTACAACATTTTATCGTTCTTCTTTTCTTCGTACCGGTTACAAACCACATAGGCCTGGCCAGCATCCGCTTCAGCGCAGGAAATCATTGAATAACTGGGGTTCATTCCCGAAGATGCATTTGTAATTACCGTGTCCATGACCCTGTTCCAGGTTTCCCCTTTGTCCTCTGATCGCCAGATTTCGGTATAGCCAAATTCTCCTTTGGTCTCTTTTGAGGGATCCTGGTGCAACGCATACATCACTATTTTATCACTATTCAATAATGTTCCTGCAGAGTATGAGAAGACAGGAGAAACTGATTTTGGAAGATCCTTATATTGAAGCTCGTGTGAGGTTTTGTTGAATGTGTAAATCTTGTTTTGTGTAAAGATGAAAAGCTCATCTTTCGCGCTGGAAGTATTTGTGTAGAAAGAAATGACCGGATCTTCCAGGTTTTCTTTTTTCCATGTTTTACATGAGTCCGAAGTGTAGATGAGTGACGAGCCCATACTAATATACAAACTTCCCCGGTGCAACGGATCTACGCGGATAGCACCTATTCGACTATCGCCTTTATAGAGGGAACTGTCAGCGGTTTCAATACTGAGCTCAGCATGGTCGCCGTGATATATTTCTTTCCTGACTTCAGAGGGATCGGGGAATACGCGCTTCCATGTTTTACCACCATCAGTTGAGCGATTTAAGAAAGTTGAACCGATATAAATAGTATTGGTGTCAAGTGGATCGTATGCGTATGAAGATGCTCCGTTCGCAAAATTTATTTGTTGATAGGAATCACCGCCGTTTTTTGTCAGGTA
>JBDSGZ010000107.1:0-8870 GCA_039918735.1 Ginsengibacter sp. | reverse complement strand
TTGAGCAGTCTATCGATGAAAGAACGGATCAGTATTTACAAGTTGCGTGAAGACAGGGCCGATGTGATAGTTCCCGCATTACAGATATACATCAATGTGATGCGATGGGTAGGATCAAATGAAATCTATGTTCCGAAAATTGGTCTTGCGGATGGTCTCATTCAGCATTTATGGGCAGAAATGAATGAGAAAAATAATCACTGATAAGCCTGATGCCAACATGCTTGAATGCATTTTGTATTTGGAAAAAGGTAACCGGCACAAACTTTAAGCGATGCCAACGGCACACATTTCCAACCCAGGGAAACCAAAATTCCGGTCGTATTAAGCAATCGATATTCCCGTACTTTGATTCAGGAAATATTTATATTTGCGGCCAGCAATTGCTCAAAAGGATATGTTTTATTCTAATGCAGAGCCATCTCCCATGTTGCATTTTTCTTTCAAAAATCTATCTTAATGGCAGTACTTAAAGAAGCAAAAAAAATTACCACTCACACTTTACAAAAAATGAAAGAAGTGGGTGAAAAGATTTCAATGATTACTGCTTACGATTTTTCCTTTGCAAAAATTTTCGACGAGGCAGGAATCGACATCATACTTGTAGGTGACAGTGCGAGCAATGTGATGGCAGGGCATCTAACTACTCTTCCCATAACGCTGGATCAGATGATTTATCATGCTGCAAGCGTTGTTCGGGGCAGTCACCGGGCTCTTGTGCTGGTTGATCTTCCGTTCGGAAGCTACCAGGGCAACAGCAAAGAAGCATTGAATTCCACCATCAGGATTATGAAGGAAACCGGGGCGCATGGCATAAAGTTGGAAGGTGGTGAAGAAGTGCTTGAATCGGTCAAAAGGATCATTAGCTCCGGTGTTCCGGTGATGGGTCACCTCGGACTGACTCCACAATCTATTTACAAATTTGGAACTTATACTGTAAGAGCCAAAGAAGATATCGAAGCAGAGAAATTGAAGCGCGACGCGATGCTGCTTCAGGAGGCGGGGTGTTTCGGCATAGTACTTGAAAAAATACCAGCGGCCCTGGCAAAGGAAGTCTCATTGCATTTATCAATTCCAACGATAGGTATAGGTGCAGGAAGGGATTGCGATGGGTAGGTATTGGTATGCACGACATGCTGGGAATCAACACGGAATTTAAACCCAGGTTTTTACGCCAGTATCTTAATCTTCATGCACAGGTAACCGGAGCTGTGCAGCAATATATCGATGATATTAAATCGCGGGAATTCCCCAGTGAGCAAGAACAGTACTAATCATTACGATAAAGACAAATCATCCTGGTGCAAGATTATAATTCCCCGTTAACATCCTAAACTCTTTGGATCATGCAACAATTTCTCACAGCATTAAATATTTCAGCCCACAATAAAGGAGTTTCATCAGGTACCAGGTGGTATGCAACTTCCGGCGAAAAGATTACGAGTTCCTCTCCTGTCGATGATAAGAATATCGCGACTGTCAGCAGTTCAGACAAAGAAGGTTTTGGCAATATTGTCTCAACAGCAACGAAAGCATTTCCCGAGTGGCGATCATGGACTGCTCCAAAAAGAGGAGAAATCGTTAGGCAAATCGGTAATGAACTCCGCGCTAACAAGGTCAATCTTGGAAAACTCGTCAGTTATGAAATGGGCAAGAGCCTGCAGGAGGGAATGGGCGAAGTACAGGAGATGATTGACATCTGCGATTTTGCTGTAGGGCTTTCCAGGCAGTTGTATGGACTCACCATGCAAAGCGAACGTCCGGGCCATAGAATGTATGAGCAATACCACCCATTGGGAATCGTCGGCATCATTTCAGCATTTAATTTTCCCGTTGCTGTGTGGAGTTGGAATAGTATGATCGCAATGGTATGCGGAGATGTATGTATCTGGAAGCCTTCTGAGAAAACACCTCTTTGTGCAGTAGCCTGTATGCATATTATTGCAAAAGTTTTTAAAAGCAACAAAGTCCCTGAAGGCGTATGCTCACTTGTAGTCGGTGGAAGAGAAGCCGGTCAGTGGCTCTGCAATGAAAAAAGTGTTGCGCTGGTTTCTGCTACAGGCTCCACAAGAATGGGGAAGGCAGTTAATGCTTCTGTGGGAGCACGTCTTGGAAAGACGTTACTCGAACTCGGTGGGAATAATGCTATCATTATTACAAAAGAAGCAGACCTCGAAATTGCTTTGATCGGCAGTTTATTTGGAGCAGTAGGCACCGCGGGTCAGAGGTGCACTACCACGAGAAGGCTCATCATTCATAAAGATATCTACGACACTTTCAGGAAGAAGTTAGTGACTGCCTACAGGCAACTGAAGATCGGAGATCCTTTGAAAGAGGGAAATCATGTAGGGCCATTAATCGATAAAGATGCGGTGGATTCTTATCTCAAAGCGATTGTCGAATGCAAGAACGAAGGAGGTAAATTTATCGTAGAGGGAGGAGTACTATCCGGTAAAGGTTTTGGAAGCGGTTGTTATGTAAAACCATGCATCGCAGAAGTGACCAATGAGATGAAAATTGTGCAGCAGGAAACCTTTGCACCCATTCTTTATCTTATTAAATACAGCGCGCTTGAACAGGCGATAGCGATTCAGAATGGAGTACCGCAAGGATTGTCGAGTGCAATTTTTACTTTAAACATTCGCGAAGCAGAATTGTTTCTATCACACTCGGGCAGCGATTGCGGCATAGCGAATGTCAACATTGGAACTTCAGGCGCTGAGATTGGTGGCGCATTCGGCGGAGAAAAAGAAACCGGAGGTGGCAGGGAAAGTGGCAGCGATGCCTGGAAGGTTTATATGAGGCGGCAAACCAACACAATCAATTATAGCGACAAACTTCCATTGGCACAGGGCATAAAGTTCACCGTGTAGCCTGGCGATGATAAAGACCATTAACATAAAGATTGCATAATCTTATATAAATGGTAATGTCAATTCTAAAAAAAGTAAAATATTTGTGTTAGTGAATTTTAAACTTAAAACTGAAAGATGATAACAAAAATTAAACATTTATTACTCACACTTTCCTTTGTCGCCGCCGTGCCTTTTTTCACTTTGGCCCAAGGAAATTCGGAGAAAAAGAAAGCCCCTAACAACTGGCATCAACTTGACCGGGCCGAGACAGGATATTATGGCATCAGCCTAGATAAAGCATACGATTTTCTAAAAAGTAAGAAGAGTCAACAAGTGATTGTTGCAGTAATCGACAGTGGTATTGATACCACGCAGGAAGACTTAAAGCCCGTGCTTTGGACCAACCCCGGTGAGATTCCTGGAAATGGAATTGATGATGATAACAACGGTTACGTTGATGACGTGCATGGCTGGAATTTTATCGGAGGTAAAGACGGAAGAAACGTGAACCACGATTCTTATGAAGGTGCAAGAGTCTATTGGAAATTGAAAGAAAAATTCGGTGACGGAATTCCCGACACGACTAATATGGACGCAGCCCGGAAAAAAGAGGTAGCGGTATTTTTGAGGGCAAAGGAAAAGACAGTGGGAGCAACCGATTCAAAGGAAATGCTGTTCATGTCGAGAATTCTCCCAAAGCTTGAACAAGGAGATTCTGTGATCGCCATAGACCTTGGGAAAAAAGAATTTACCGGCGAGGATCTTAAAAATTACACTCCCACAGATCCGGATGCAAAAATGGCCGCCAGCATCTATCTGAACATAGCGAAGATGAATGACAACTACGATATTTCCAATGAAGATATTTTGAATGATTTAAAAGGTCAGATTCGCAAAGGAGATGCAGCAGTTACGCCTCCAGAAAATTACAGAGGAGACATCGTGCAGGATAATGGAAACGATATCAACGACCGCAATTATGGAAACAATGACCTAATGGCCGAAACTCCCATGCATGGAACTCATTGTTCAGGTATCATCGCTGCCGCCCGTGGCAATGGTATTGGAATGGATGGCGTTGCCAGCAATGTAAGAATAATGATGGTGCGTGCAGTTCCTGATGGCGATGAACATGACAAGGACATTGCAAATGCCATTCGGTATGCAGTAGATAACGGAGCAAAAGTTATCAGTATGAGTTTTGGAAAAGATTTCTCTCCTGAAAAAAATTGGGTGGACGATGCAGTGAAGTATGCACAGTCAAAGAATGTATTGCTGGTTCATGCTGCTGGCAATGATCATAAGGACATTGATACAGCTTACAATTTTCCAAACCCTGTATTTGAAGATGGCTCAGGCAGGGCATCTAACATGATAACAGTTGGAGCCAGCGGTGATTCAACCAATGGAGGTTTTACAGCGAGCTTTAGCAATTATGGCAAGAAAGAAGTTGATGTATTTGCTCCCGGAGTGAACATCTACTCGACTCTTCCTGGTGGAGATAAGTATGGAAATCTTTCCGGTACAAGTATGGCAGCGCCAGTTGTCGCAGGTGTGGCAGCATTGATACTTCAATATTTTCCGGATTTAACTCCCGAACAGGTAAAATATGTAATCGAAAAATCAGCTGCGCCAGTTGAAGAAGAGGTGAAATTGCCTGGTACAGATGACTTGGTAAAGCTCAGCGACATTTCCAAATCCGGTGGTGAACTGAATGCTTATGACGCCGTGAAACTTGCTTCAACGTTGAAAGGCGAACGGGAAAATACCATTGACATTTTGCCAAAGTCTAAAGTGAAACATAAAAAGAAAGGCTAAGAATATTTTGGATTAATCAGAAAGCCCGGCTGTTTTAAAAATGGCCGGGTTTTCTTTTGCCCTCAGATTTTCACAGAAGATCTTTCGGTTCGAAAAAGGTAAATTTGCAATAAATCATTCACAATTTTTAATCTTTTTCCATGGCTTTTACCAAAATGATTTTCAAAACAGAGCAAGGAAATTTCCCTCCAAATTTTAAAGTTTATTTTGATAAGGCCGGAGATGGAGACTTAAATACAGCCTTCAAAGAACAGGAAGTCGTAACGAATAATCTATTTAATTCGATCAACGAGTCCATTTCTCAAACAGTATATGCACCCGGTAAGTGGACGCTAAAGGAAGTGTTGCAGCATCTGATAGACGCAGAGAGAGTTTTTAATTACCGGGCACTGGCGTTTGCCCGAAATGACATTCAAACTCTTCCCCCATTCAATGAAGATAACTATGCGAAAAACAGTGAAGCAAACGGTCGCACCTGGGATGACCTGGTTGCTGAATTTAAGGTCATTAGAAAATCTACAGAATTTCTCTATAACAGTTTTTCTGATGAAGCCTTGAAACGGGTGGGAAACGCAAGCTCACATAGTGTTGGCGTCAACATGCTAGGGTTCGTTACTATCGGGCACGTGGCTCATCACCTGAACATCATCAAAGAGCGATATCTAAAGCAATAGTTCGGTTCAATTTTTTCACGAAAAAATTTGTGCATTGAAAATTCTTTCGGCAGTACAGATCAGGGAGTGGGACGAATGGACAATCGCCAATGAACCTGTCTCTTCAATCGATCTAATGGAACGTGCTGCCGACGCCTGCACAGCTTGGTTGATGCAGCGATTCGATAAAACAAATCGATATCAGATTTTTTGCGGCAAGGGAAACAACGGAGGTGACGGTTTGGCGATAGCACGCATACTTACTGAGCATGGATATACGGCGACAATATTTATAGTCGGAAAGGAAGGACCGGGCTCTCCGGATTTTGAAACCAATCTTAAAAGATTAAAGAAAACAACAAAAGATATTCATCAACTTAGTTCGACTGGCTCATTGCCCGGAATCAATGATGATGATATAGTCATCGATGCCTTGTTTGGTACAGGATTAAATAAAAAACCTACTGGTCTTTTTAGCAAAATAATTAAGCATATTAATAAGTCCTGGGCATTAATTGTTTCAATTGATATTCCCAGCGGCCTTTATACGGATAAAAGTTCTCTTGGAAATGACGTCATTACTGCTCATCATACACTCACTTTTCAACAGGTAAAGCTGGCTTTTTTAATTGCGGAGAATGAGAATTTTACTGGCAAAATCTCGGTTGTGGATATTGGACTTTCAACAGATTTTTATGACCAGGTAAAATCAGATTTAGAGCTGGTAGATGAAACGAAAATCAAAAGCATCTTTCAACCGAGAAGAGAATTTTCCAACAAGGGAGACTATGGCTACGCCTGTCTTGTGGCTGGCAGCTATGGAATGATGGGCGCTGCAATTTTAAGTGCAAGAGCGTGTTTGAGAAGCGGCGTTGGTAAACTCACCTGCTACACTTGTAAGGAAGGCTATGCAATAATGCAAACTGCCGTTCCTGAAGCTATGTGCAAAATATCGGGAACCACTTTCATAAAAGATGTGAAGGACTTAAGAGATTTTTCTGCCGTTGGAATCGGCCCCGGTATTGGCCAGCATCCTTCTCACAGGCAATTGCTCAAAAAAATTTTCGCTGAATTTGATAAGCCATTAGTTATTGATGCGGATGGACTAAATACCTTAAGTAAATATCCTTCGCTATACAGTTCAATCCCCGCAAACAGTATCATTACACCTCACCCAAAAGAATTTGAAAGATTATTTGGAAAGTCATCTGATGATTTTGAGAGGATGAAACTTGCCATGCAAAAAGCGAAGGTCCTTCATATTTATATAGTCCTAAAAGGACATCATACTTTTATTGCGACACCAGAGGGCATGGGATATTTTAACTCCACAGGAAATTCCGGAATGGCAACCGCGGGATCTGGCGATGTTCTTACCGGAATTCTTACGGCTTTGCTGGCTCAAAAATATTCGTCCCTGCATTCATGCATTTTCGGGGTATATCTGCACGGCCTTGCCGGTGACATCGCGGCCAGGAGGGTATCAAAAGAAGCCATGATAGCCGGAGACATAACCTCTCATCTGGGGGAAGCGTTTTTAAGTTTTGAAAGTATTTCATTCAAGCGCTGATGCCTGCTTTTCCTTACCGGGGCATTTCTCTGTAACATTTTTAAAAAAATTTCGAGGGAACGTAACATCAGTCCACGATGTAGATAATTTTCTGGCCATCCGAAATGGAACTTTTCCCAAACCCGGCAATTTATCAACCTGCCATTAACTTACTTCTTTTTACCCTATTTTTGCCACCCAAAATTTTTAATAAAATACTAACATGGAGAATTTGATATATGTTATTCCGGCAATGGGTATTGTGGCACTGCTTTATACTTTCGTGAAGTTTAACTGGGTGAATAAACAGCCTGCAGGAAATGAGAGAATGAAGGAGACAAGTACTTATATCGCCGATGGCGCCATGGCTTTCTTAAAATCAGAATACAAGATTCTTTCCTACTTCGTTGTAATTGCTGCATTGCTGCTCGGGATTATGGGCTTCAGTAGCGCTAACAGTCATTGGAGCATCGCATTGTCATTTGTTACAGGCGCGGTCATGAGCGCTCTTGCTGGCTTCATTGGGATGCGTGTGGCTACAAAAGCAAACGTACGAACCGCGCAGGCTGCCCGGACAAGTCTTGCTGATGCGTTGAAGGTTTCTTTTACTGGCGGAAGTGTGATGGGACTTGGTGTTGCGGGTCTTGCAGTGTTAGGCTTGGGAGGATTGTTTATCATTTTGAAATTCATTTTTGCACCTAATTCGCCTGTGGATAGTGTAGAGATGGAGCGCACAATAGAAATACTTACTGGTTTCAGTCTTGGAGCCGAAAGTATCGCACTTTTTGCCCGTGTTGGCGGAGGTATTTACACTAAAGCTGCCGATGTAGGAGCAGATCTCGTTGGTAAAGTGGAAGCCGGAATTCCTGAAGATGATCCGCGTAACCCTGCTACCATCGCAGATAATGTGGGTGATAATGTCGGTGACGTTGCGGGAATGGGTGCAGACCTGTTTGGCTCATACGTAGCAACCGTCTTGGCAACGATGGTTTTGGGAAGGGAAACTTTTTCCGAAGACAGGTTTGGTGGAATGGCGCCTATCCTGCTGCCGATGCTCATAGCATCTATGGGAATTCTATTTTCCATTATTGCTACCTATTTTGTAAAAATTTCCGATAAGGCTGGTTTACACACAGCCGTCGTACAGAAAGCGCTCAATCTTGGAAACTGGGGTTCTATCGTACTTACTGCGATCGCTTCTTACTTTCTTGTCACCTGGCTTCTTCCCGATACTGATATGGTGTTAAGAAATTTTCATTTTTCAAAGTTTGGTGTGTATGGTGCAATCATAGTGGGCCTAGTAGTAGGAACGCTGATGAGTATCATCACTGAATATTATACTGCCATGGGCAGACGTCCTGTTATGAGTATTGTCCGCCAATCTTCTACCGGTCATGCCACCAATATTATTGGCGGTCTTGCTATTGGAATGGAAAGTGCGACGTTGCCCATGTTGGTGCTTGCATCCGGTATTTATGCGAGCTACTTATGTGCGGGTCTATATGGAGTTGCCATTGCCGCAGCGGGGATGATGGCCACGACTGCCATGCAACTCGCTATAGATGCCTTTGGTCCAATTGCTGACAACGCAGGAGGTATAGCCGAAATGTGCGAAATGCCCAAAGAGGTTAGGGAAAGAACGGATATCCTTGATGCCGTTGGAAACACGACTGCTGCTACCGGTAAAGGATTCGCTATTGCTTCCGCTGCTTTGACATCGCTTGCATTGTTCGCGGCCTTTGTCGGGATCGCTAAAATTGATGGCATAGATATTTACAAGGCCGATGTTTTATCAGGGCTGTTTGTAGGTGCCATGATACCCTTCATTTTTTCATCGCTCGCCATCCGTGCTGTAGGTGAAGCAGCTATGGCAATGGTGGAAGAAGTGCGGAGACAATTTCGCACCATTCCTGGAATTATGGAAGGAACCGGGAAACCAGAATATGAAAAATGCGTGGCAATTTCAACGGATGCTTCAATCAAAAAAATGATGAT
>JBDSGZ010000106.1:0-6496 GCA_039918735.1 Ginsengibacter sp. | reverse complement strand
TTATTTAGTAGGGTTTAGGGTCAAAAAAAATTAGTGTTCTTATTGAATCATGCAGGCCCCGACTGTCACGCAGCTTGTTTCGTCAATGAGAATAACTCCTCCGTTTTCTCTTAGCTTTTTATATGAGTCGATGGCAATCGGAGAAGCAGTTTTAATGCTGGCCTTCACTATGTCATTGAGTCCTGCTTTGTCTGCTGAAAAATCTTTTTTCAGCGTATTTACATCGAGTTTGTATTCTATTTCATTCACCACACAGCGTACTACCTGGCTATTGATTTGTAAGAAATATTTGTTTCCGGCCTGCAACGGTTTGTCACCCATCCAGCAGACAAGGGCTTCAAATTGCCGTTTAACCATTGGTTGATTGTCCAGGTGCACGATCATATCACCACGACTGACATCAATATCATCTTTAAGATGCATCACGATACTTTGAGGTGCAAACGCTTCTTCTGTTTCTTCTCCCGCAATTTCAATTGCTTTAATCGTAGTTTCTACTCCTGATGGCTGCACAATTACTTTATCTCCTTTCCTATAAATGCCACTTATTATTTTTCCCGCATAACCCCTGTAATCATGCAGGTCTGCGGCTTGCGGACGGATTACAAACTGAACTGGAAACCTTCCATCCTCCAGGTTAATATCCGAGCTTACTTCTACATTTTCTAAAAGCTGTAACAGTGATTCACCTTTATACCATGAAAATTTTGATGACTTCTCTACGATGTTATCACCGTTCAATGCGCTGATGGGAATATATTGTACATCTTTCAACTCGAGTGATTCAGCTACTTTCTGATAGTCAATTACGATGTTGTTGTACACGTCCTCTGAATAGTCAACGAGATCCATTTTATTTATTGCCACAACTATATGAGGAATGATTAGCAATGAAGCGATGATGGAATGTCTTCGTGTTTGCTCAACTACACCGTTCCTCGCATCAATTAAAATAATGGCCAATTCTGAATTGGATGCACCTGTAACCATGTTGCGGGTGTATTGAATGTGCCCCGGTGCATCAGCGATTATAAACTTTCGTTTCGGTGTTGAAAAATATTTATAAGCTACGTCAATCGTAATTCCCTGTTCGCGTTCTGCACGCAATCCATCGGTCAATAATGCAAGATCAATTTCTCCGTTGCTTTTGTTTTTACTTTGTTTTTCAATTGCCGCAAGCTGGTCTAATAAAATAGATTTGCTGTCATAGAGCAATCGCCCGATCAATGTGCTTTTGCCATCGTCAACACTTCCTGCAGTTATAAATCTTAGTAAGTCCATGTGTGTGTTGTATGATTATTTATGACCGTTGTTTTTATGAAAATCATTGAGGTAGGATGTACGCTTTCTATTTAAAAATATCCTCCCTTTTTTCTGTCTTCCATTGCTGCTTCAGAAACCCTATCATCAATTCTTGTTTCACCCCGTTCGCTCGTTTTTGTCGCAATTATTTCGCTAATGATATCATCTATGCGGGTTGCATTTGATTCTACGGCAGCGGTGCAAGTCATATCGCCGACGGTCCTGTATCGAACCCGTTTTTTCATTATCACATCTGTTGTTTCTAACTGGATATACTCTGAAAAGGCCACCAGTTGCCCTTCGTGGTCAAACACTTCCCGTTCATGTGCAAAGTAGATGGAAGGCAAATCGATCTTTTCTCTCCGGATATAGTTCCAGATGTCGAGCTCAGTCCAGTTGCTTATGGGAAAGGCCCTGACGTTTTCACCTTTATGGATTTTACCGTTATAGGTGTTCCACAATTCGGGTCTTTGTAATTTTGGGTTCCATTGTCCAAACTCATCTCTCACGGAAAATATTCTTTCTTTAGCCCTGGCTTTTTCTTCATCTCTTCTTGCTCCGCCAATTAACACATCAAATTTAAATTCATCGATTATGTCCAGCAGCGTGTGCGTTTGCAGTGCATTGCGACTATTAAATTTTCCTTTCAGTTCTGTAAGATTTTTTTCTCTTATCGTGTCTTCGACTTTTCGTACGATTAATTTTTCATTAATCTCTGTCACAAGTTTATCCCTGAAGTTTAGGGCTTCAGGAAAATTGTGTCCTGTATCTATATGTACCAATGGAAACGGAAACTTCCCGGGGCGAAATGCTTTTAAAGCAAGATGAACGAGAGTTATAGAATCTTTTCCTCCGGAAAATAATAATGCAGGCCGCTCGAATTGTCCTGCTACTTCACGCATTATGTGAATAGCCTCTGACTCCAGTTGCCCCAAATAGTCCAAATAGTATTTAGTGTCCATTTTATTTACCATTCTTTTTTAATCAACAACATGAACGTGTAAACCACATTCTTTTTTTGCATTGTCTTCCCACCACCAGCGACCGGCTCTAAAGCTTTCGCCCGGCCTGACCGTCCTGGTACAGGGTGCACAGCCAATACTTACAAAACCTTTATCGTGTAAAGGATTGTAAGGAATATTATTTTCCGAGATATAGTGTTTTACTTCTTCTGTTGTCCAATTAAGTATCGGATGATACTTGATAATATGATTCGCCGGATCCCATTCCACTTGCGGCATGTCGTGACGGTTTTCAGAATGTTCAGCACGCAACCCAGTTACCCAGACCGCATTTCCATTCAATGCTCTCTTCAATGGCTCTACCTTTCTTATGTAGCAGCATGCCTTCCTATTTTCTACAGATTCGTAAAATGAATTGGGTCCCTTTTCAGCAACAAAACTTTCAAGTAAAGAACTATCGGGATAATAGGCTTTTACTCTCGTTTTATAATTTTCGTTTGTGGAATTCCAAACAGAGTAGGTTTCGGGAAACAATCTTCCGGTATCTAACGTGAAGATGCTGAAAGGAAAAGAATTGCTCAGAATTTTATGGGAAATAAGTTGGTCTTCAAAACTGAAGCTTGTTGAAAAAGTCACTTGTCCCGGAAATTCGTTTGAAAGCTGCTGGAAGACTTCCTCAATTGTTAGTTCATTAACCTGTTGTTGTATTCCGGAGATTTGATTTTGCAGCGTATGCATTTTTTATTTCGAAGTTGTGTTATAAGTGAAGCCTGCTAACAGGCCTATATGGTCGTGTCGAAGATTAAGGGTCAACAACAACTGTGTCGAAATTGGATGCACATAAACGTGATTGTAAAAAATACTTTTATAACAAGGGAAAGTCAATTGTCTACAACAAAGGTAGGGTATTCATAAATGAAATCACAGGATGTTGAATTTTTTTTTTGTGAGGCGGATGTTCCCTGTTATTTGGGCAATGTATCTTCAGCTCGCTGAACCCTTTTGCAGGCTTTAGTTTCAAAACTTTTTTGAAGGGTTGCCGATAGTATTTGCACCTATATTTTATCTAATAACAGAGTGTGTTGATAAAAAGTAAGGTGAATAAAATTTTGAATTTCGGCTTATTGCTGGGCCAACGAGATTCTTAACTGCATACCGGCTCTCGTATCAACCGTCGGTGGCGATGAAGAAATGTATGGGTTTACACGACGTTGATCGAAATAGAATTTAATGTTGATCCTGTTATTAAGATAATAGTCTACCGTAGGACTGAGCGTGATTTCTTTACTTCCATTTGTAGCAAACGCACTGTTCTGGTCGAGCCGGCTATTTGAAGTGACATTATCCCTGATCTTAACATCAAGCCGGAAATTGATTTCATTATCAAGCTTCTTGGTATCGGTCTTGGTGAACGGAATTTTAAATGGAAGTTTCATTCCTTTCTTACGGAAACCCCCACCGAAAGTATATTCGGTTGAGCGTACTTCGCTAAGTTGATAATCGATCAGACTAAGGCTCAACTGTCTTTGTTTGGTATATTCAAATTTCAAAGAGAGCTGGTTGGTGAAGCTCATATCAATACCGACCAACGGTGCAAACTGCTCCTGAATAGTAATGTTCGGAACCAGGAAGAAAGGAATGTAATTATTTGAGACCGTATCAATAAACGAAGGGTAGCCAAACCTTGATACATCGCGGTAGTAAAGAGCGGACGTAAAGCTATTCATGCCAAGGCTTGCATTGTATGCGTGTGTCAATGAAAAATTCGTAAAGATCTTGTCAAGCCCCGGTACCCGGCTCAATCCATTGTAAGTAATCCTCCAGTTTGGTTTTGGAATAATGTCCCGGAAGGGATTACTTTTCAAATTGGAATTATTTTGTTTTATCAGTGAAACCTTAGTTGGATCCTGTCCTGTGTAAGCGGCTATGAAGGCCGGAACCAGCACATCCACTGCATAACGACCGTATCCGAGTGCATATCCATCGGTACCGACCGGGTTGCCCGAAAGCTTGTTGTAAGTATTGGTGCTTCCTAATCTTTTGGACAATACTGCCCTGTAATCCTGGAATTTTAAGAAGGTTGCAGACACCTGGTTTGGATTGTATTTTTCAAACAAGGTATTGAATGCGATATAGCTCACGTTAAAACCGCCACCGATGTAAGGGGTGAGATGTGCGAAATGGTCACCTGTTCCGCTGGTATCTTTAAACGTTTCGGAATAATTTTTCGTGAACGTTTTATCAATATTTACGTCAATTGTCAAATCACGTACCGGCTCGAGCTGAGCTGAGATAGCGAAACGCTGATCAAAATTTTGGACAAATAGATCGTTGAACAATGAGTCCCTAGTTATGAGTCCGCGTTTCGCCGCATTGTTAAGCCAGGCGCTATCAGGCTGTTTGCCTAAAATAAAATCAAAGCCGGGAGCCATGCTTCTAAAATCCTGTCCAAAGTGTTGTGTGCTATCTGTATATCCCGGCAATCTTGTGTTGCTATTTTGAGAAAGCGTTGCGTTCGCTGACTTTATGCTCGTCAGTAACTTGCCAAATATTCTCACCACTCCCGGCAATTCGGGCAATGCTTTTGCATTTTTAGCCTGCGCCTGCGTTTTTGGATTTCGACGGGTAGTATCAGTTTGATTCTGCTGTGATGAATCACTTTGGTTTCGCTGTCTTGGCTGATCCAACGCTCTTAACCATTTTGATTTTCCATAGAGTCTTGTAAAGTCAAGTTGAAAATTCGCCTCTTCCTGTTGCCCATTCTCCAGGAAATTACCAAGATTTACAGCAAGCCTCGAAGCTCCTATCCACCTGTAGTTAGCAGAATACCGAAGCCTTAATGTTGTCCAGTCTGTTAACGGAAATTTGTTCAGAGGAACATTGTATGAAAAATTGATGGATTGATTGAACAACGTGTTACGTCCTCCCCCGAAAAAATTATCTTTTACTGTATCTTTTTTTGCCTTCGTGTCCAGACGGCCATAAGGTTCATCTATTCTTGCATTATTAATTGCGGAGTAATCAATGTTTAAAGATCTCGTAATATCCCATCTGAAAATATAGCTCCTGTCAAAAGTGAAATACTTGTCGAAAGTTTCCGGTATCACATATTTGTCTTCCCCGATGCTTCTCGGTTTGATGACACCAAATTGCCTGAAGACATCTGCTTTAAACATTAATTGCGATGGAATAGGGTTAACATTGAAATCCTTAATGAGATCAAACCAATGTGTTTTACTTTTCTTGAAAAGCTTTTTTAATGGTTCAAAGAACTTTGGTTGCGGGGCGTAATTATATCCTATTCCGCCTCTTTGTTTTGTTACATCATTATATGCTATCAGCGGATTGTGGGCGGAAATTTTTGTAAACGAATAGCTCAGATCCACGTTTTCAATATCCCATGGCATTGGCTTTTTGTTGCCTGTTCTATTCTTATGAACATTTGTAAAACTCACCGTTTTTGTAGATGTAAAATCAACAGCTTCTTTCCTGATAGAATCCCGCTGACTAACCGGAGCATTCTTTATTTTCTGTTTCAAATTCAGGTCAAGATCGAAAGGATCGTATTCCGGCGTACTGATTGACTCAGTGAGGCTGGCATAAAAAGGAATTGAAATAGCAGCGCTTTTGGGCAGAAGTTTGCCGAGTTCAAGATTGGCGGCGGCATCAAATTGTACGAAATAGTCCCTGAAACGTTCGTTCAGTCTTTGCTCCAGCGTACCAAAACCATTGCTGTGAGTATTCGCCGAAACTGAGATGGTTCCAAGGTCTGCAAGATTAGCGTCAATTCTTGCGAGGCCGGCCCAACCTCCTTTTTCGTCCAGGGAAGCAAGTCTTAGTTCATTAAACCAGATCTCGCCGCAGGCTCCTTCAACCTTTTCATTTCTTACTCCCATCAAAATTCCCTTGATCTCGCCGAGATTCGGGTTTCCCATGATCGAGTAAATCTTTCCATCAGGCTGCACTTCGGAATAAAGTCTATTGATCGGGGTACTTGAAAGATTCCTCGTGGTTTTCATCCGGGTAAGCGTTTGCAGTTCCAGGTCGAGACTATTGGCCGACCTCCACAACGTGTCGTTGTATTCATCAGTGTTAGGATTAAGTCCTGTATTCAGCGGAGTCAGCTTTAGTGGAATCTTAACTTCATAATAGTTTGAAACGAAGTCGCTCCCCATTCTGACCGTTGCATACAGGTCATCGTCATTCAGGTTTGTATTCTGAGCCTTCTCAGC
>JBDSGZ010000105.1:0-13812 GCA_039918735.1 Ginsengibacter sp. | reverse complement strand
ATACGCGTATGGTTGTAGCTGAAGTTGCCAAAGTCGGCTCCAAAGAAAAATAAAACGATCAACGTAACCGTAGCCAGGTAATAAGACCACCAGCGTTTATTTTTCTCTGAAAAGAAAGGAGAAAACTTTGGATAAACAGAAAGGACAGCGATTGGAAGCAGAATAATTGAAATCCATTTTACATCGAAACGGAACCCTAAAAGAAATGTAGGTCCAAGAGATAAAATCGAAAAACTGGAGGGCTTGAATAGAAAGACCGTTGAAATTCTAAACAGCATAAATATAAAAACATAGATGCACCATAATACCAGCAGCCATTGGATAGTTAAGGGAATGTTCCCTTTAAGTTTTGCATTTGACATCTTATAAAAGGCAGGAATATGAATGCGATAAATTTAGACTTTTCTCATTGTTTTATGCTCTTTTTGTTATTGAGCAGTAAATATCTCGCTGATTCATAGTAAGCCTGCGAAAGGGTTTGCAGACTTTTCCTGGTGTCAGCATTTTTGGAGTTTGAGGACAGCTCAACATTACCTTTAGATGAAATGAAATCCTGTTTCCCTGAAACCAGGTTTTCCTGGTAAAGATATTCGTCGGTAATCATTCCTATTTGCCTGCTATTATATTCGTATAAAAAAGCAGCATGGGGAAACTGAAGTTGTGATCGACTCGTATCAAAAAGATTTCTACCCATAGTGGTATTTTCGTAAGGAATATTTGCAAGCGCGGTTACTGAGGGAAGAATGTCCAACTGGGAACACGTTTTATTTATCCTTTTCGGTTGTAGTAGGTTGGGGGCATAAAAAAGCAATGGGACATGCATGGTAGTGATACCATTTTTTGTCCACGCCTCCGGGAACATATCTCCTGCATCACCCTTGATACCGTGATCTCCCACAAAGACAAAAATAGTGTTCTCAAAATAGTGCTCCTTTTTCGCCGCCTTGATAAATTGTTCAAAGCTGAAATCTGTGTATCGGAAAGCGTTTAGCTCGTCATTGCTCTGAAAGCCGAATCTTTTCAGAGAATCTTCCGAATAGGTTTTTATTGTGAAGTCCTTTCTATCCTCTTCGGGAATGGTATAAGGCCGGTGGTTGTCGGCCGTCTGAATAATTGCTATAAATGGCTCCGTTTGTTTTTTGAATACATCGTTTGCAGCGAGGAGTAGCCGCTTGTCGCTGATGCCCCACACATCCACCGCATCTGCCTTAAAACTGTCTTCCTCGTAAATTTTAAGACCTGCAATATTGTTCGTTAAAAGGCCACGAATATTGGCCCAACTTGTACTTCCTCCGAGGAAATATAATTTTTCATAACCCTTGTAATCGTTCATTAGTGAATGTTGGTCCACGAACGCAGGATTGCGACTTGATGTATTTGGATATTCCACATCCGGTATGCCGGTAATCACTGCCCACACTCCGCGGGCAGTGCCGTAGCTCGGAGTGAAACACCTGTCGAAGAAAATGCCATTGTTGCACATTTCATTAAAGAATGGTGTTGTGTTCAACGGATTGCCCCACATGCTACTCTTATAAGCACTGAAACTTTCGCAAATGACGACCACTACGTTGGGCCTGCTGGAAGGTGCGTTAGGACGAAAGTGTCGCTTGAAGTCTAACGTTGTGCTATCCGGTTTTTCTACTCCGAGATATTCGGCCATCAGCGGATAGTATTGCTTTACTTTTTTGATATCGTAAGTTGATCCCCTAAACTGCAGCGTGCTGAAAAAACTTTGCACAGGATTTAGGGAAACATTGGCCTTGAAATCATCGTCGAAGGAAAAGGCATCACTCCATCGTAACGGGTATTGATTTAGTCTCCCGAATACAGACAGTGCAAGAACAACGATGAATAAAAAGTTTAATACGCCTCTTGTAATTTCCTGCCCCTGGTAAGGAGATTTTTTAAAATGTTTGAACCAAAAATTGATCGTCAAAAGCAAGAGAAGACTAATCACAAGAACTACAAAGATCAACGGCAGTACTGGGTAAGTTTCCCAGGCCATATTCAGGGATATTTTTGCATCTCCAGCGAAGCTAAGAATGCTTGCATTTAGTCGCTGATGCAGGTAGTCGAAGTGTTCGAAATCAAATGCATAAAATAAAGCGACGCCAATTGCCGTGATAAAAAAGTATGTCTTAAAGACCAGCGCCGATGATCTGTTTTCAAACGGGTTACAATTCTTTGTAGAAAACAGCCAAAGGAAAAAAAGAGAAAATAAAAGAACGACGAAGAAAATAACGCCGACTCCTGCATGCCCCTTCGCCATGAACAAAATCAAAGCAGCCATCAGCAACACCGTCAACACTATTCTTAAAATACTTCCCCCCGTCAGACGGTTTTTTTTATTATAAATTAATTTCATGTTGCCAGCGATGAAAGGTACCAGCACGATAACAGCCACTACCCTTAGATCAAAGCGCAACCCGAGTAAAATAGCATCCAGTGAATTAATGAATGTGTACTTAGCGCTTCTGAAGTGGAAAAAAAATCCCAGCCTCAATAAAAACATTAACAATAAAAATGTGATTGCTGTTGCGAACATCCATTTCATCAGGCGCGGGAATGTGAAAATTCTCATGAAGCTACTTCTTTATAAAAGGGAATTCAGGAAGGGAACCGGTATGCATAGCAGGCAAAAGTAAATATTTACCTACTTATATATGCAATGGCTATTTTTGCAAGGAATGATTTTAACCGACATGAATACTGCTATGCATATCCCCGGTGCATTGAAACAGTTGGATTATAACTTATTTTCAAAACTTAATGGCCAGTGGCATAACGCTTTTTTAGATGAGCTCATTCCCTTCGTAAGAGAATCTTATTTGTGGATTCCTTTTTATTTTTTTCTTATTCTTTTTGCCGCGATCAATTTCAAAATAAAAGGATGGTACTGGGCCCTGTTTTTTATTTTGAATGCCAGTGTCAGCGATATCGTAAGTAGCAGGTTAATAAAAGAATATTTTTTACGTCTCAGGCCTTGCAACGATCCCTTGATTGCACACAGTGTCCGGTTTCTTGTGAGCTATTGCCCATCAAGCTCAAGTTTTACGTCCTCTCATGCCGTTAACCATTTCGCGGCTGCAATGTTTATCTTCATAACTTTCAGAAAACCATTGGGAAATTATTGGGCACTTCTTTTCTTATGGGCTTCAGTTATTTGTTATGCCCAGGTTTATGTTGGAGTACATTTCCCGCTTGACGTCTTTTGTGGCGCAATCATTGGTTTAATTCTTGGTTACGCGATCGGTAAGTTCTATAACTACAAAATCGGTCTCAATACCTTAACTTGACAATAATTTATGGCCGAGCTATTTATTTTAATTTTACTCATCATAATCAACGCTATTCTTGTGATGGCTGAATTGGCGCTGGTTTCTGCAAGAAAGAGCCGACTGGACATGGCGGCTGCAAAAGGCGACAAGAAAGCGCAGGCGGCATTAAGTCTCCAGGAAAATCCTGAAGTGTTTTTATCTACAACACAGATTTACATTACCCTTGTGGCGATTCTTACCGGTGTTTATTCCGGCGAAAAATTTGGACAAACCTTGCAGCCAATCATTGTGAAAATTGATTTTCTTCAGCCGTATGCTGATACAATTTCTACGGTTTTGATCGTTTTGGTAGTCACTTTTTTCTCGATTCTTTTTGGTGAACTTATACCCAAGCGTATTGCAATTATACGCGCCGAAAGTATTGCGAAATATGTTGCGAATCCTGTAAGAATACTGAGTCGCATTTCCTATCCTTTGGTTTGGATATTGAGTTTTTTAAGCACTGGCTTTTTCAAACTTTTTAATATCACAAGGCACAAAGAGAGCCAGGTGACAGAAGAAGAAATAAAAGCAATGATCAATGAAGGAAGTGAACTTGGTGCCATTGAAGAGGAAGAAAAGGATATTATAGAAAGAGTGTTTCACCTGGGAGATAGAAATATAACTTCGCTGATGACGCACCGAACGGATATCGTCTGGTTTGACGTCAATGAAGATAAGAACCTGATTAGGGGAAAAATAAAAGAGTTTCAGCATTCAGTATATCCTGTATGCGAGGGACAGATCGACGATCTTAAAGGAGTGGTTGCCGTAAAAGACATTTACCTAAGGCCCGAAGCTGCTCTCATAGATCTCGTTAAAGAGGCCTTGTTCGTTCCTGAGAATAATTCAGCCTACCAGGTTCTCGAAAAAATAAAAAGAACCAAACTTCACTATGCATTTATTGTGGATGAGTACGGGAGCTTGCAAGGTATGATAACAGTAAGAGATATACTGAAGGCCATTGTGGGTGAAATGCCTGAGGCGGAAGATGATGAATACACCATACAACAGAGAAGTGACGGCACTTTCCTAATAGATGCGCAAATCCAGTTTTATGATTTTCTGACTCACTTCAATAAAACAATTTGGATCAATGAAGGAGAAAATACCTTTGATACATTGGCCGGATTTATTTTACATGAGCTTAGGAACATACCTTCCACAGGTGATACATTTGAATGGCGTGGATTTACATTTGAAATAATAGATATGGACGGAAAGAGAATTGACAAAGTTCTTGTTACTATTTCTGAGGAGATAAGAGAAGAGATGGATGATTAGACCTTTTACAAAATGCGTGGTACTTCCTTCCTGGCCTTCTGAATTGTCGCCCACTCATTCCTGGAAAAATGCATCCACGATAAGATCACTCCGTACAAAGGAGTTTTATCGTAATCAATATTGAGCTGCCAGTTGGGATAGAACAATGAAAATTTTAGTTTTTAGGCCATTGGGATTTCGATTATAAACTCTGCGAATTCTCCTTCTTTTGTTTTTACTTTCAAATCTCCACCATGCGCTTTTATGATGTCATAGCTTAACGAAAGGCCCAGCCCCGTTCCTTGTCCTGTCGGTTTCGTAGTGAAGAATGGCTGAAATATTTTGTCTAAGACCCTGGCAGGTACACCCATACCATTGTCCTTAATACGGATCTCGATTTTATTATTGAGTTTTTTGGAATGCACTTCAAGCCGCGGTTCGTATGCTTCATCCTTGTGCTGTTTTTTTTCAATCAATGAGTACAGTGCATTGTTGTATAAATTCAGCAGGACTCTTCCAAGATCTTGTGGATTGATGTCAACATATCCCGAAGCCAATGAAAGGCTCGCGTCAAAATCTGTCTGGATGTCTATGTTGGAAGTTTTATCCTTTGGGTCCAGGCCATGGTAGCTAAGACGCAAGTATTCATCTGCCAATGCATTTAAATCAGTTAGTTCTTTTTGACCGGTATTTTTTCTCGAATGCTGCAGCATTCCTTTTATGACGGCATCTGCCCGCTTGCCATGATGATTTATCTTCATCATGTTTTGTATAAGGTCTTGTATCGTTTGCATCACTTCTTCTTTGTCTGCCCCTTGTAATTTTTGCAAAGGGCCATTTTCCAGTTCTTGCAATAGCTCCACATTTACTTCGGAAAAATTATTCACAAAATTTAAAGGGTTTTGTATCTCGTGACCGATGCCTGCAGTTAGTGCGCCAAGTGAAGCCATTTTTTCAGATTGAATGAGCTGAGCTTGAGTAGATTTTAATTCTTCGAGAGATCTTCTCAACTGTAATGTGCGTCGACCGACTTTGCGATAAAGGCTATAGAGGACAAATGCGATTGCAAAAACAAACAACAGGCTCGCGGCCAAGGTATTTCGTGCAAACTTTTGCCTTTTCAATTCCATGTTTTGTAATGCCTGGTCTCTCGTAAGAATATCAATCTGTCCTTGCTTTTTTTGAATATCAAAATTTGTTTGCAGGTTGGTAACCTTTTGGGCAATGTCCAGGTTGATTAAGGAGTCTTTAATATTTGTGTACAGAGTTTGAAAATTATACGCTCTGTAGTAATCTTTCATTGCAGCATAGGTCGTGGCAAGCCCGAAGTACGCATCCCTTAATTCCTTCTTCAAACTAATATCATACGCAAAATCTTGTGCCTTTTGGTAGGCGTTTATTGCTGCGGGATACTTTCCCATTTTATAATATGTATCGCCAAGACCCAGGTAGGACTGGACAATGTCTAGTTGAAGATTTAATTTTTTTGCAAATGAAAGTGCCTCTTCATGGTATTGCGTAGCCAGCGTATAGTTGCCTTCCTTTGCATAGGTCTTTCCTATATCATTTAGCGAGTAAGGAATATTTTCAGTGTTCTCATACGCTTCAAGGGATTTTTTAAAATAGTATAGTGCGGAATCATCTTTGTTCCGTTTCAAATAGGTCTCCCCAATGTTCACCAGCAAAGCTCCCGTTGTATTTTTATCATTTAGTTCTTCACTTATGGCCAATGCTTTTAAATAATAGCCAAGTGCCTTTTCATAAGTGAATTCATTGTAGGAGTAAGCGGTGCCGATGTTTCCCATGGCCCTGGCAATGTTAGGCCTGTCCTTGCTTTGTTCTGAAATTTGTAAAGATTTGAAAAAATAGTCCAGGGCTTTTGCATAGTCTCCCTGATTCATGTACACCGAACCTAAATTGTTTAACATCAGCGATTCATTTCCGCGATCGCGAATAGAATCAAAAAGAAGATAAGATTGATTCCAATAATCAATGGTTTCAACATAACGGGTTTGGTTATAATACACCATCCCTATATTCTTCAGTGCATAGGCTTCGCCCGTTTTATATTGAAGCTTTTGCGCAAGTTGTAAGGCTTCAATTCCGGAAGTCATCGCTGATTCAGGAGAAGAACTCGCGTAGGCTTTACTCAATTGAAGCAGGCTGTTAACTTTTGAAGTGTCGTTAGCACTCCTTGCGATGACGGTTTTCAGACTGTCGATTTCTGTACTCTGCGCCAAACAGTTTAACGAAAGAAAAATAAAATATATGGAAACAAATACTTTGTATGCTTTCATTTGAGAAAGTTAATCGAATATATTAATACCAGGCAGTTTTAAAATTGAAAAACTGTCTGCTCTAAGAGGCAAATTTAAAAAATGAAAGCCTGTTTAATACATTCAATTTCTTTTGATTTGTCTTAGCTGAGTTTCTGGCGGAGGACTCAGCGTGCAGGAGAAAGATTTTTATTTATACAAACACGCCGGATCCTCCCAAGGGAGAGATCCGACGTGGACAGAATTTGAAACGCATCCGGCGTCGTTTATAATTTTAAAATCCGGAAAGTTTTAGTGACGTTATTGATTTGCATCTGGATGAAGTACACGCCCTTTTTAAAGCCAGTAAGATCAAGTTCGAAACTATGGTCTGAAATTTTTCTGATTGATTTCGGTGATTGAGTCCTACCGGCTAGATCTAATAGAATCAAATTGTCGCCTGCCTTTTCTTTCCTGTCAATGCTAATTCTCACCTTGTTGACTACCGGGTTCGGATAGGCGGTCATCTCACTGGGTGCCACTTCGTCTGACACTACTTCCGTCGGAGCGCTCTTCATAGCCATCGTTCCACTCATAGTGTATTCAAATCCATTAGGATTCAAAGTAAGCTTGCCCAAACCATAGGTAATTTGAAAGTTTTCTGAAAGAAATGCCGCCGGCACCATGAAGCCTTCACCAGATTCGAGCTCAGTTAATAAATTGATAGATTTAAAATTTGTAATAGGATCGGGAGAACTTACATCTGTTGCATCTATAATGACAACGACGTTGCTGTTGCTGGAGTCATTGACACTTGTTCCATTGACGATTTGAGTTCCTGCCACGATCGCTTTCCCTGCCACGATCGCCTTTCCTGCAACAATGGCTTTCCCTGCCACGATCGCCTTTCCATTTACGAGTGTGCCAACTGCAGAATCTACCTGGTAGTCGAACAGAGAAGCAAGACTTATTTCAATAACACTTTTTGCAATTACCGTATTGGCCACGATGGCCTTGCCTGCAACAATAGCTTTACCTGTCGCTAAGTAGCTCATATTTTCCAGGTCTTGCTGAGTTAGTGTTCTTCCCGCAACAATACTTTTTCCGTTGATATACCCAATTGCGGTATCCACCATTTCAGATTTATATTCGACTTCAAGGTTCTTTTGAAAAACAGGCCTGTTGCGCTCGGAGATATTGCTGTTATCATATTCGTATTTAAAATTGAAACCTTCTATCTGATCAATGCTCTTCGTCGTAAAACTCTGTGGCGTTATCTTAAGCGGTAGTTTTTCTATCGTGAGCAAGCCATCATTAAATGTGTATTTATACAATTCAAGAAGACTTACATCTACAGGGTCATTAGGATCAAATGTTCGACTAGCTTTTATGAAATATTTTCCAACGTTACTTAAATCATTGGCCGGAGAAGTGAATAGAAGCTTATCAAGCCCAAGATCGCCTAGTGATAATCCTGAATTTACAAGAGGTGCGCCATCTACCAATATAGTGGCCGTAAAGGATGGTATTTGTTCACCATATTTTTTGCTTTTATCATCGGCGGTTATCGTGATTTCCTTTTTCACCGGTGAAAAGAAATACAGAGCTGCAGAAGTTCCACCATCGTTTTTATTATTTGATATTGGAGCCGTATAACCTTGGAGTGCCGGGTTGCCCGTAAAGGCGGGAACGGAAGCTGTTAGTTCGCTGTCGGTTACAAATGTTGTCGCCAGTGGCTTACCTCTGAAAAGAACTTCAGTCTTATCATTAAAATAATTACCCATAACGGTCACGGTGAAGGGAGCTTGCCCTGGGACTACATTGGCTGGAACTGCCAGGCTTGTAATCACGGGAGTAGGAGCAGCAAAAGTTTCCACTGCTGCCTTCGCATTAATGAAACCATATCCACTCTCAAAATCAAAACCGGGCGTGCCCATGTCTAATGCGGTGGTTTGCAACAGGCTTCTCATTTGATCAGGCGCCAGCGTCACGTTTGAAAATTTCTTTTCTGATTCCAATATGAGAGCTGCTACTCCAGCCGCGTGAGGTGCCGCCGCTGATGTGCCAAAGAAATTTGGAAAAGCATCACCCTCGATATTTAAAGAAGCAAAGTCTACCGTAGTATTCACACCGTCTGGCCCGGTAAAATCGGGCTTGTTGCGAGCAGCACCGTTTAGAGGAGCGCCACCGACAGAAGAGAAACTTTCTATCACTGGCGAGTTCACGCCAAAAGCAGGAGTGTTCGTATACCTCACCGCGCCAACGGTCATTGCGCCAGTAGAATTGGCCTGTCCCACAATTGTAGATTGTCCGGAGTTGTGTTCATTAATAGTGAGGTCACCGCGAAAAACAACATACTTGAATTTGACCGGAGAGCTTCCGTTAGCTCTTATGATCATAAGATTTGCCTGTGTATTGGCAGTCACTGTAAAAGGTAATATTTCAATAGGATCACCTCCTATATTATTCCTGTTGAAACCAAAAAGTGTTGAGCCATTGGGTGCAGTCAAATAGATATCCAGGTCATTGACTGTCCCGGTATTAGACTGCCCGAGCGAATAAATATCATCCTCCCACTGCAACACGATTGTATAAGCGCCGGGCTTGAGTGAAACATTTTGATTGATGTCCCCACCTCCAAAGTTGTGAGCGCTACCGATATAGCCACCGGGTGCGGCGACAGGATTGAATGTTCCTTCGTAGGATACATTTCCGAAATTTCCTGCGGCAGAAAAATAGGACACGCCCTGCGCTGCGACTTCATCAACTGCCTGCGCTACCACGCCATCCTCGAAAAATGGTTCAGTGATATAGGTCACGTCATCTACAATTACATCGTAGTTGTTTTGCTTAAATTGCCTGATGCCTTGTGCGAAATCTCCTGCGCTGATAAACCCTGTTCTGAATCCTAATGTGGCTTTGGGTGCAATGTCGTGAACGATCTGCAACATGGCTCGCCCTTCGTCAGATCTTCTGCCAAAAGGAAATTCTTTCAATACCTGTACATCAGTATTATGTTTGTTAGGATTAGAAGAACCGGGCAAGTCGCCGTTTCCTACATCGATGCCTGCCTGGTTTCCAAATAAGGTGTTATAGCTATCTGAGATCACTCCGACCTTTACATTCTCTCCTGAAACATTGTAACCGTTGCGAACAAAATCTGCATGAGTCGCAATGTCTCCATTGGTTGTAGTTAGCCCTGTCGTACCGTTGGCAACAGGAGGGAAAAGAGGGCGACAATAATCTATCAGGTTGGTCAAGGTGTTCAGTTTCATGAGACCTGCGATAGGATACTTGCCACTTACAATCAAAGAATTCGGCCCGTTGTCGATGACGTCGGTGAGGCCTTGCGGCGGTGTTTGAAGGAATGCTTTTAATTCTGCAGCCTTTCCCTTCAGAGCTATACATTCAATATAGACAGAATCGTTGCTGAGGAGAAATAATTTCTGTGCAGTATCAGTGTAAGATGCGGCGTTAGCATAAAGTGAATTTAATTCTGATCCCAGGATGTCAAAAACTTTTCCATTCGCCGGTGGAGGATAATAGGGAAAGATGACGCTTTCTTCTTCGAGGAAAGGAGCATATTTTATTGTAAAATTATTTTGCAAATCCACTGTAGTTGCACCGATAAGTGCACCTTTTATATCGGGAGTGTTATTTGCATTTCCTCTTCCAATCTTGATCGCACCAGAGGTGGCATACACCGTCCCCAGCCATTTCAACGTTTTCGATGATGAGTCACTTGCGATATTAAATGCAGCCCTGCATGAAAAGGCGGTGCCTCTTCCATGCACTTCTGTATATACTCTTGATTCGCTGCCACCGTTTTTTAGCGTTACGCCTACTCTATTAAGATCGGCATCATTATAAATGTAAATCTTAAAAGTACCGGTAGAAGAGTTTTGAAAATCAAAAACAAAATTATTAATGCTTCCGCTGTTCCTGATGGATTTAAATACATACACACCAGTTCCGGAAAGGGTGATTGTCTGTTGTCCTTTTAAAATAATATTGCCATAGGCACCCGGAGCAATCGTTCTGCCGGATGTTATATCCTCTGAACCTGCAGCAGGAAATGTTGTTGCAACTGGAAGCTTTGGAAGCGTCGGAAGTGCGGGTTCCGCAGTGATATTACCACCTGCAGGTGAAGGCCCTGTATAACTTGTGCCGGAAGGATGAGTTACTCTTCCTGCAACTGTTCCGCTCCTGATGCTGATATTTCCTTTCACATCAATGTTGCCTCCAATTTTTGCAGACGATCCTACATAAAGAGCGGCAAATCTTAATCGCAATAAATTAGCCGCAGAAATGTTGCCCGACACCGTGTTGTTATTGGCAAGTTGTATCCATTTGTCGCTATGCACATTTGTATTAAGAGTGGCCGGCCCCCAGGTTTTTATAAATGAGTAGCTACCTATTGCGCCGCCGTTTACATTGGCCCCGGGAGACATAGTTACGCTTGCCGATCCGAATAAAACGAAGTCGCTTATCTTAAGTTGCTGCCCACTCGAATTGAATGCAAGAAGATTGAAAGCTAAAAACAGGATGAGTTGAGTGAGGGCCTTGGCAGACAGGTAGAATTTTCTCATTTATAATCTTTTTAAAACATGGGTGTGAAATATGAACAGTGGATTGCAAGGGTTGGATTATTAAGCGTTGATAGCAGGAGTTTTCTTTGTGGTTAGCAGCCTTGAAAAGTGTGCAGTTTTTCAGCACAGCAGCATACGAGGTTAGTTTGTTCCAATATTCGATAGCCATAACAACCCAACAAACTTATGATAAAATGAGAAAATCGAGCTTTTTATTTGTTCACTTTTCATAAACAAATAGTTGAATATAAAGGGAGCCGCAAGAAAAAATTTTAAGACTTTTTGTTTGATCACTTATTGAATCAATTTTTTCATTTTTTACCAACTATAATGAATTTAGAAAAAAATATCCGAGGCAAAAAGTTGATATGATCGCGAATGCAAACTTGCTTTTTGTTTTACGAAAAAATTAATTTTAGTTTAGACGTTGAAATTTTGACAAACGAACTCATAAAAAACTAACTGGAAATATCAGGCAGTTTAATTGGGATAGATTTTCAAAGGCGCTGCTGATGGATCATTGATTCAACAAATAATTATATGGGCAAAAACAGGCTCGAAGCCTTTAGCGACGGGGTGATAGCGATCATCATAACCATTATGGTTCTTGAATTGAAAATTCCTGAAGGCAGTGACTGGCATGCGCTCAAACCGGTGCTGCCGGTATTTTTTAGCTATACCCTTAGCTTTATTTATATCGGTATTTACTGGAACAATCATCATCATTTGATGCATTTGGTAAAGCACATTAGCGCAGGCATCATGTGGGCGAATCTTAATTTATTATTCTGGCTATCGTTGGTTCCGTTTGCAACAGGTTGGCTGGGTAACAATCATGTAGAGTCTTTTCCTTTTGCGCTCTACGCGGCGTTGCTTGTGATGTGCGGCGTAGCTTATACCATCTTGCAATTTACGATTGAAAAATGTCACGAGGATGATGCACACCTGATAGATATCATGCGAAGACAAAGAAGGAAGGGGATCACCTCTCTATTTTTATACCTGGGCGCGATACCGCTTGCTTACGTTAATACCATGTTATCAGCGTTGATATTTATCCTGGTGGCAATTATGTGGGTGATACCAGATAAAAAAATAGAGAAGTTGGTGGGAGGTGAGCATTGAGGTTTAAAAAAATCCTTGATGTGGCTTCATACTGATGTCGCTGATGCCAATAGGAATACCTATTATTACAAAGTCAATTTTTTTTCGGGATTAAATATTAAACAGATTTCCTATAAAATTTTAGCCCTGGCTTATTATGAATATTACGATTGCCACATTCCCAAAAGAAGACTATCTTTTGATTGAGTCAAAAGGTACCGTTGAAACCATGGAAGAATTGCTGGCACATTCTCAAATGATCTGGGAGGAAATCAGCAAGTATGATTTTAAAAAAATACTCGTTGATGACTTGGAAACCATTTTTCCGCTTGACCTGGCTTCTTATTTTAACCTGGTTAAAAATTATGTAGAAAATTTTCCGCCTGAAATATATGAGGCGAAAATTACTATAGTAGCTTCCGAAATCTATAAAGAGGTGATGTTTTCCTGGGAAACTTTATGCCAAAGCAGGGGACTTCAGTATTTTGTTTTCACCTCTATTGAAGATGCCGTCCATTGCCTTACCAGCGACGACGACGAATAGCCTGCAGAATATAATCAACAGCCTGAAATTTTTTGCATCTTTCTAATTTCCCCATTGGGTTTTCGGCTTAAAAGCCTGGAGTTGGAATTATTTGATCCGAAACCCGGACGAATAGCATTCAAAGAATTTAATTTTTTCTCTTTCTTTTCTCGAAAAGGATGACGACCCCGGCTCCTAGTGATGGAAAAAGAATTGAGCTAATCATGGAAATTAAATAGCCAACATAGAAAATGCGGAAGAAATACAAAGCAATACTCATTCCTATGATAGCGCCTATAATTCTATAAGTATTTCCACCGCAAATAAAGCCGGCTATGATTCCGCCTGCTATTATCGGAAGCAAAAACGGAAAAGCAGGCGCACCATACATCAGGTAGTCGACTGTAATGCCTAATATCATCGCAGATACTCCCAATATCATGACACCCTTCAACTGCTGACGTTGCGAAGGCTTGCCCTGTATTTCACTATCGCTCATTGGGGAGGATTGCGCCGGGCCTTTGATTACCTCTTCATTATTATCACGCTTGGATAGTTCTTCTTCGCTCAGCGGCTTTTCAGGGGCAGGTTTTACATGCTGTATTGGATCTATATCTGAAACCGTCATTTTTTTTAAGCTATCAAGCAATTCATCAATGTCATCGGCGATTGCGGCAAAAAGGTCCCGTCGTTTTCTTAACCTTTTTAATAAGATACGTGCATCAAATTCCACGTCGTTGTCTGATAAACTTCTTTTA